>NZ_JBAQZB010000054.1:0-7497 GCF_049790535.1 Legionella sp. | reverse complement strand
TTATCAAGCCATAGCAAAACTTGGTGGTTGGACTGACACAAAAAAAACAGGCAAAGCTGCCTGGTCTACTATCTGGAAAGCTTGGTTTCCCTTAAATGAAAGAGTAGAAGGTCTTAAAATGGCTGCGGAGTTCATGAAGATGTGATCAAGTGACAGGGAAATGGGGAAGAGCCTTGTAATCGCCATATAGTTATATGGCGTCCCCAAGGGGGTTCGAACCCCTGTTACCGCCGTGAAAGGGCAGTGTCCTAGGCCACTAGACGATGGGGACCTGGATCTTGATTTTACACTATGTACTGCTAATTACTGCAAATGCTCAATATGGCGTCCCCAAGGGGGTTCGAACCCCTGTTACCGCCGTGAAAGGGCAGTGTCCTAGGCCGCTAGACGATGGGGACCCGGAACATTTCACCATCAACATACTAAGATGTTGATGGTGGAGCTAGGCGGGATCGAACCGCCGACCTCTTGCATGCCATGCAAGCGCTCTCCCAACTGAGCTATAACCCCTAAACAAGGCTCGCATTGTAATGACCTACCCTGTTTCTGTCAATAAGTTTTTTATTATATAAAATTTAATTTTTTCTCTTTTTTAAATAATAAACTTGTTTTACTCATTTAAGTCTGATTTAATTTGCTTTGTGGCTCGCAGATGATATTCATGAATAAAATGTAATCTTTCTATAGATTTTATTTCAACACCGCACTACATATCGCGTTTGGCAAAGCAATTGGTCACTCAAGAAGAACAGAACATTATCAATGAAACCAGCTCCTTGTGCAGGATAAAAAACAATTTTTACCTCCTTTTAGAGATATTTTTACAATGAATCAGTCACTCTATGCCCTAAGGACTAAATTAAACGAGCAACTTGATGAACTTAATTTGCTTTTACATCAGGAACAAAACCAGGCTAAGAATATAACAAAACAGATTAAAGAAATGGATGACCGCATCAATCAGTTGTCCCCTAGTGCATTGATAATTAATCCTGATCTTGAAATAAATCGGCTCAATTTTGTTATTCAGGAACAGGGGAAACAAGAACAGTTAATCACTGATTTAAAAAATCATCAGAATATAGAGCGTAAATTAAAAGAAAAAATACAACGTCTAAACGCTGAATTAAAAATGCTAAAAAAGTATTTGCAACGCGAGGAATCCAGCGATAAAAAATAACGATAAAAGACAGAAGAACAATGAACTAAATTAATTAAGCAGTTATCTATTCCACGAAACAAATCACTTATTTATAAAGAATAACTTTCATTTTATTTCTCTCCACACTCAGCCTCAACAAATTATTAAATGCATAGATACCCTGCTAATACAATTAAAATTTCACCACGGAATGAATTAAATTTGAACACAAAGGAAAATTTATGGTGAAATTTTACTTTTAAAAGTAAGCAGAAACTATTTTTGATGGTGGTTTACGTGCCGCAACAGTTCGCGCTGCAAAAGCACAATACTGGGCTCAAGTTGCATCATATCGTCAAGTAGTACTTACAGCATTTCAGGATGTAGAAGATAACCTCATCTAGAAAAACAAAGCAGCGTCCAAGATAAAGAAGCTGCGGATGCACGCTTTGCGCTCAAATTGGCCGTGAATCAATATCGGGCAGGAACAATAGCCTATACCAGCGTGCTTTCGGCCAAGATTTCCGCTCTTGCCGCAGAACAAGCAGCAAATGAAATAGATGGATTACAAATATCATCTGCCGTAGGATTAGTAAAGGCTCTAGGCGGCGGTTGGATAGCAAATTTATCTTTACCTTTGAAAGATAAGGACATTAATCAAGTTAACAACTAAGGTGGCAACCACATAGTCACTTATATAAAATGTTCATCTGGCTATGCTACACTTCTAATCTAATCTTCTGCCATTGTCTCAATGGCGAAAATTCTGGATTTTCCATATTCTCAACGGGTAGATAAAATGTCTGTTCTAATAAATATTGTCCACTAAGCGCTGCATGCGATACATGATCGGTAAAAACAATCCAGCTACTTTGTGCAGGGAAGTCAACTTGCACTTTCTTGACCTGTGCTTGATATTCATCATCAATTTTCATTGTGTCATGCAAATGCAACATGTAATGATCATAAGCTGAACGTAATGTTTTCGTTGTTTTAACCAGTTTTAGAATTTTTGCTTTAAATTTACTGTAAGATGCGATTTGTGGTGCAAAGCGTCCAAGCACTTGAGAAAATGGTTCACCCAAATTCCAAATTCGTGGCTCATGATCTGGGTTGATATTACAAAAGACACGTAAAATTCTTAATCCATCAACTGGGCTAGCTGAAAATGAATCCACATGCAAACGGGTGTCATCTTTGCGTTTGGAACTGATGCGACCTTTAATTTGCGCCGGTCGAAAACTAGTACGCCCCCATTGCAAATGCGGCACATAAGAGGGCAAAGTCTTTTGAATTAATTGATAGGAAAAATCAGCATAACCCTGCATCATCCGCGTGAGTTTACTCTCTAAGCCGCTGATTTCTTTTTTGTAAGCACCTAATTTTTTATGTTGTACATCATAACTGATATTTTTACGAGTTCCATCCAGGATTGTTTCAGACATCAGACAAGGGTCTACATCAGAAAAAAAATAGTCTGGAAAAAACAAGACCTGCCCATTTTCTAACAGATTAATGCTGTCCTGTTGATTGATTTGATCGATATTTTGTGTCAATAAATAAGAATTCATTTTTACTTTATCCCTTAAATTCCATTAAGTACCTAAGAGAATTGTGCATGGATTGACTGAATTCTTCCAGTTTTTTTCAAGCACAGGTATCTTTTAGCGGATTATTGATTAAGTAGTATCATAACTACTCCATAAGATGACTGTTATCGTACCCTTGACACGCTTAATTTCGTTAAGTAAATTCGCCGCAATGGAAGATAAAACGTGAAGTAAAACAAAATAACTCGATGTTCTATGTAACGAAAAGACACTGTTTAGAGAACAAAAAAATGCCTACTAAATATATTGTTATCAATGGTCGTATGGTAGCAAACCCCGATTACCTGATACCAGATGCGAAATAAGCCCAGGGGTTCTGGTAGCGAATAAACGTAACGGCACTATCTATACTGGTTACTAACGATTTAATTCAACGTGTTTATCAGCATAAGCAAAACTTAGTACATGGTTTTACAAAGCAATACAGCTGTAATCAGCTCGTATACTATGAACAATGCGAGAATATGATTAGCGCAATTGAGCGCGAAAAACAGATTAAATCAGGATCAAGAAAGTAGAAATTAGCCTTAATCGAGCGTATGAATCCTCGATGGTTAGATCTTTATGAAACACTTCTTTGACTTCAATTATCTCACCCTGAACCCCTGGGTTGCTTCGCTTTGCTCGCAATGACGGGCTCCATCCATACAGAAACAGAAATAGTTAGATCTTTATGAAACACTTCTTTGACTTCAATTATCTCACCCTGAACCCCTGGTGCTTCGCTTTGCTCACAATGACGGGCTCCATCCATACACCGTAGGGTCCATCTATGCTTCACTGTGTTCGCAATGACACTTACAAAGATGTAAACGTTCACTCTATATGTATTTTAGTCCTCATGTGTTCATGGGAAGAATTTTGACTCTTGGAGGAGAGTCAGGATGATTGCAAGTTTTTTGGAAAAAGAATGTCTCCCAAGAGAATTGACATGTAATTTAAAAATTCGTTCTTATTTTATTGCTTTGGATCGGATTCTATGTCATTTTCCCCTTGGAAATCCTCAAATACGTATAATCGAAAGCCTATATTATGAATGGTAATTTTCTACTTAATACTTTCATTTTTCTTGCTGCAGCAAGTATTATGGTCCCTATTGCCAGCCGTTTTAAATTAGGATCCGTATTAGGCTATCTTGTTGTCGGTATTCTCCTTGGTCCTTTCGGACTAAAACTGATTGATAACTCACAACAAATCATGAGTTTTGCAGAATTTGGTGTAATTATGATGCTATTTCTCATCGGTTTGGAATTAGAACCCTCCATGCTTTGGAAACTAAGACGACTTATCGTGGGTCTAGGCAGTTTACAAGTCATAATCACTACGGGAATTTTAATTGCAATTGGACTCCTTCTTGGGTACGAATGGCGATCAACAATCGCAATAAGTATGGCTTTAACGCTTTCATCAACTGCATTAGTATTACAAATGCTTCAAGAAAAAAACTTACTTAAAACAGCTGAAGGTGAAGCTTCTTTTGCAGTATTATTGTTCCAGGATATTGCGGTAATTCCTATTTTGATTATCATTCCTTTACTGGAGTTAAATGGAACCATTCAAGTCAGTATGCACCAAGAGAGTGCATTTGTCATTCAACTTCCTAAATGGGTACACGCTCTTTTAGTTACAGGAGTCATAGGCTCTATTATTTTCATTGGCCATTACTTATCTCGATATATATTCCTCATCATTGCCAAAACTAATTTACGCGAAGTATTTACTGCTTTTTCCTTAGCTTTAGTGATTGGCATAACCTTATTAATGGAATCAATAGGCGTATCACCTGCTTTAGGTGCTTTTATTTCGGGTGTAGTTCTAGCAAACTCACAATATAAACATACAGTTGAAGCAGACATTCAACCGTTTAAAGGACTATTGCTGGGATTATTTTTTATCTCTGTCGGTATGGGTATGGATTTTTCACTCTTTTCCACACAAACAACGCTGATTCTTGTCGCTGTGATCGCTTTAATTATGACTAAGGCAATGATTCTGATCATTTTAGGACGCTTCTTTGATTTAAGTAATTTTCAAACCATGAGCTTTGCTTTTGCCTTATCACAAGGAGGTGAATTTGCCTTCGTACTGTTCAAATATGCCTTGATAACTGAAGTAATCACTAAAACCTGTATGGAATTTTTTACTTTGGTGGTTGCCCTATCCATGCTGGCTACTCCGTTCTTGATGTTATTGTATAATCGTTTCATTCTGCCACAATTTATGAGCAGGATATTTGAAAAAAAAGAATACGATTCGATTAACGTGAAAAATGATATTATCCTTGCTGGTTATGGACGTTTTGGCCAAATCATTGGGCGCTTACTTACTGGAGAAAATATAAAAGTAACCGTGTTAGAAAACAATGCAGAACAAATAGAGTTGTTACGAAAATTTGGCTACATCGGCTATTTTGGTGATGCCAGTCGTCTCGATTTATTAAAAAGTGCAGGAGCAGAACATGCAAAGCTTTTATTAGTGACTGTTGGAAATCCTGATGTGAATTTAAAGATAGTCAAATTAGCCAAACAAGAGTTCCCACATTTAAAAATATATGCCAGAGCACGTAATCGCCGACATGCCTATGAACTACATAAATTAGGTGTTGACTATTTCATCCGAGAAGTATTTGATTCCTCAATAACCATGACGAAAACGATTATGAGATTTTTAAATTACACGAATGAAGATATTGAAAAGAAAGCACACGCGTTTAGAAAACATGATGAAGCAACCTTGCGACAATCTTTCGAGTTTTTTGAAAAAGAAAGTGATCTGATTAATTTTGCACGTCAAACAAAAGGTGAATTAGAGCGCATTCTTCGTTCACATTAAAAAACATACTAGCACCTCGTCCACATTGAAATAAAATTGATACCCATTGCCTGATTTATTGGAGTGCCACAAACCCATGATAAATTTTCAACAAATTTCTTTAAAAACCTTTCTTAACGAATATTGGCAAAAAAAACCGTTAATCATTCGCAATGCCATACCTGACTTTATAAATCCAGTATCCGCAGATGAACTGGCCGGGTTAGCTCTTGAAGAGGATGTAGAAAGTCGTATCGTTCAAGAAACACCTAATAAAAAACCTTATTGGCATTTAAAGAGAGGCCCCTTTTCAGAACATGATTTTAATAAGTTACCGCCAACACATTGGACTTTGCTAGTACAAGGAGTTGACCGCTTAATACCCGAAGTTTATGAATTATTGGATTATTTTAACTTTCTTCCGCAATGGCGTGTAGATGATGTAATGATTAGCTTCGCAGCACAGCATGGCAGTGTTGGCCCACATTTTGATAATTATGATGTTTTCTTGTATCAGGCGCAGGGTCTGCGTGAATGGGCGCTAACTAGCAAAGAATGTACTGACACTAATTACATTCAAGATCTTGAATTACGTATCATGAACCGCTTTGATGTTGAAGAAAAAATCGTGCTTGAAGAAGGAGATATGCTTTATCTTCCTCCACACATCGGTCATTATGGCATATCCCTCTCGGAAAAATGCATGACTTATTCTTTTGGTTATCGTAGTTATCAAGGTCAGGAATTATGGGACAGTTTGGGTGATTATTTATCTGAAAAAACCGCATTCAAAAATTTGTATCAAGATCCTGATTGGTCTGATTTAAAAAATACTTCTGAAATATCTCCTGCCGCATGGCAAAATGCACAAAAATTAGTACACCAGTTAATTAATGAAAAACAAATTATGAAATCCTGGTTTGGTTGTTTTGCCACCCGCTTGGATCAGCATGCTGAACAGCAATTACCCATCCCTTTAGAAGGAAATGAATTAACCGATATGGCAAGTTTTATTAAGAAATTAAAAACTGGAATCAATCTAACCCGAGACGCTTCATGTCGTTTTGCCTATCAGAGCTCAGATCAAAACTCCAAGTACCAATTTTACATCAATGGTTATGAATGGAATGTACACGGGGTTTCGCCAGGATTAGTACAAGCGATTGCTAATAATCGCTTTTTAGCTAATGAGCTTTTTCGAAGCTACTTAAATAATAAAAAAAATCAATTACTTCTCTTTGATTTATGGAAGTTACAATGGATACGCACTGAGACAAACTAGAAATTTTAATTGGTTAAATTTGTTATCCTAGAGTATAGTTAAGTAAAGATCATAACAAGGATAAGTCATGAAAAAAATGATCCTAATATTAACCATGATTACTGCTTCTGGGGTATTAAGTAATTGTTCTTGCAATCCATGTTCTGGGGTGTCTGTACCAAGCGATTGTTCTGGCACGAACAGTTATACTGGAAATTGGTTTTAACTATTTAGCAAATTTTCTCAACTTTGGTGTGCATACATTGCTGCAAATAAGTGGCGCGTTGGGATTTACGCTTATGACTCTTCAGCGCGCATCCAATGAGTCTTTAATTCATGCAATCTAATTTTATGGCTAAATAAAGTAATTAGCGCCCCCGCTAATATTAAGATAATACCTATTACACTCAAAGGACGTACAGATTCCCCTAAAAGAAAAACTCCAAATACCACTACAAATACAGGTTCTAAAACAGATAAGATAGAAGCGACTTCGGAACTAATGTATTGCAAACTGTATCTCATCAATAAAATAGGAATTACAGTAGCAATAATCGCTATACCAAATAAATGCAACCATACATGCGTTGATGAAGGAATAACAAGTGTATGATTAACCAGTGAAATCATTAAGCAAGTCACCATACATCCCAAACAAACCATTAGGGTAGATA
>NZ_JBAQZB010000053.1:0-75791 GCF_049790535.1 Legionella sp. | reverse complement strand
AATAAATCACATCACCGTCATCAAAAGAGCTCTGAGTTTGTTGAGACAAAGGCAGGAGAATCTAAAATTTCAAGGTCATCAACATGATGTTGATCATACTTATTGATGGTCAAAAACACTGAATATTGTATCAACGATGTCAATATAGAGCTTACCGGTGCCGCAACAGTGAAAGGTAATGCCGCAGGCCATAAAAATAGAATGGAGCCTACTACAAGACCAAAAAGGCCAAGCTAACACTTAATGAAATCCTTAATGCTCTTTTAGAGTTCCAAAAATAGCTTTTTTGATGTTTTTTTGCGGAAGTTCTATCTATTTTTGCATATGACATGTTTTTATCCAAAGTAATAAATAAAGCGGGCTTGATAACAGTTAATTGGTCTTTATTAAATATATTCTAATGTAATGAATCTTCCTCTACTAAGTTGGCAAAAATATTGATAGCAGCTTTAATAGTTGCATTGGAAAATTTGTTGCGTATTTATGATAAAAAAGTGTCTATTCTGAGGATTAATCTGAGTTTTGGAGGAATGCTCTGTTTCATAATGGAGGCTTATTAAATAAACGTTGTTTTTGCGCTTGAGTAATATGAATCTTCATCAACCAATCACCCTCCTCACTCAGTGATTCATGTAAAACCGCCCCTAATTGATACAATTGAGCTCGCAATTTTGCCTGTGATGGTTTAAGCACTATGTTCTCAGTAAGTACCACACCATGCAATAGCGTGCTAATTGCTTCTTTTAATAAATCTAATCCTATATTAGCTGCTGCTGAAATCCATACTTTGCAGCCTTCCTGGGTATAATCAATTTTGGCTTCCCAACCTTCTTTCAAATCAATTTTATTAAAGACTTGTATTATTGGTATATCATTAACCCCCAGCTCATCCAAAACCTGTTGTACGGAAAATACTCTATCTCGCCAATGAGGATCTGAAACATCGATCACGTGCAACAATAAATCAGCCTGTTGAGTTTCCTCTAAAGTAGCGCGAAATGCTTCAACCAAATGATGTGGTAAATCGCGAATAAACCCTACTGTATCAGCTAAAATTACAGAGGAAGAACCGGGTAAACTTAGTTGTCGCATGGTAGGATCGAGGGTAGCAAATAACTGATTCGCTACATAAATATGCTCACCCGTCAACACGTTAAATAAAGTGGATTTACCTGCATTAGTATAACCTACTACCGACACGGTAGGCATGGAGGCTTTACGTCTGGCTTGCCGATTTTGATCACGACTGCAACGTACTTTTTCAAGACGACGATTAATGTACTTAATACGTTCGCGTAACAAACGACGATCGGTTTCTAATTGGGTTTCCCCAGGGCCACGCAAACCTATTCCACCTTTTTGGCGCTCTAAATGGGTCCAACCACGTATTAATCGTGTAGATAAATGGTTTAACTGTGCTAACTCAACCTGCAATTTACCTTCAAATGTTCGCGCACGTTGGGCAAAAATATCAAGAATCAAACCACTGCGATCAACTACTCTACATTCGAGCAAACGCTCTAAATTTCGTTCCTGAGAGGGAGATAATTCATGATTCACTAAAACTAGTTCCACAGTAAGTGCCTTAACTATTTGAGCGATCTCTTCCGCTTTTCCTTTGCCAACATAGTACTTGGCTTCAGGGGTAGCACGCCTACCTAATACACACTCCAATACCTCCGCATTAGCTGAAAGAGCCAGTTCTTCAAATTCGTGCAGCGCCTTTTCTGTATCAATCCCAGGCAGTGCTAATTGCACCAACACCGCTCGCTCTCCACCCTGCGGACGTTCAAACACTACCGAAGTCTCCAACAAAAATTCATCTATGCATTCTACCTGAAGATCCTGAATTTTTGCTATCGCTTTTTGAAATTCCGCAAATAGGCCTACTCTGCCACAGTCTCTCCAGTTTCATCAGTTGCTTTATCGCTAGGAACGGTCACTGCACGAGACGGAACTACGGTAGAGATCGCATGCTTATAAACCATTTGTGTAATGGTGTTCTTTAACATCACTACATATTGATCAAAAGAATCCACCACTCCATGCAATTTAATGCCGTTAACTAAGAAAATAGAAACAGGCACCTTTTCTTTACGTAATTCATTTAAAAAACGATCTTGTAATAAATGAGTATTAGGCATTGCCTACTCCTTGTTATTGTAATTTTAAAAGGCAAAACGTGCGTCTAATAACTTATTCGACTTTTTTTCAGAAAACTTTAATTAACAAAGTAGTTCGTCGACTAAGAACCTAATCAATAAATTGCAAGTTGTTGAAAATACGCTAAAATATCGGCGTCTTGGTCACAAATAACTAAAAGGAGACTTAAAATGCCCAATTATAGCCAGAAAGATATATTAGAGCTTGATAATCCTTATGTGTACTTTAACAAAAGTGGTGTTTTAGCCCAACATAAGAAACTACTTGATGATCTTACTGAATCGAAAAAAAAAGAGCTTGCGCTAAAGATGATCAAAGCTTGTCCTCAAAAAGAACTTAAGAAGTTTGGGTACCTATTAAAATCTATAGCATCACCAATGTCTAACAAAGAAACGTTTTATTCAGTAATCGAACCAATTCATCAAGTAAAAACACGTATTTTAGGTTTCTTGGATATTAAAAATAAAAATCCATGTCACACGTTAAGAGACTCAATGAATCTTTTTAATCAACATCAAGATTTTGTTCTAGAAAATCTGGCTTTATTAACACCAATAAAAAAACACAATGAGGTAATTCAGCAAATAAATAGCGTTTTTGCTCAAGGTAATTTTACCCACGACGTTGGCATGGTATTTACCTTAATACGCAACATCCAACACCTAACAACTGACAAGCCAGAACTATTTTTTACAAGCAGTGAATTTAATTATAAATTTTGCAATCGCTTCTTAAGCTTATTTGATACTATTAAAGGATTAGAAAAAGATATTGGCATAAAATTAGCGAAAAAACCTTCAGTTGAACTATTATGCAATTTGGAATTACTAAGCACATCGTGTCAAAAGCAGGAAAATCCATTTACTAAAATTCTTAACACAACGAAAATCATAAGCCACTCTCCAGCAAATAACCCTAATTCTTTATTTGCAAAGTATCCTCAGAAACCAGATCAAGCGAAACAGATTGATAAATCCCTCAATAAACAAATTTGAATCAACTTATAACTTATTTTATTTATATTTTTTAAAATTTCTTTGCTCTTTACTTTACTCAGTAAAGGGCATCTCCCCCTATACACGCAGGAACCAAACTATAGCTTTGATAGAAGTCTGTTACGATAAAGATTTGCTTATAAAATGAAGAATTAGTACTACATGCTAATCTAGAGACAAGACAATACCGATGATTATTTGAGAAATTTCTTACAATACGCTACTCCATCTACGCAATGACAATCCTCATACATCAGCTATAATTAACGCACAAAGGGATGACATGGATATGTCTGACAGGATGTCAAAAATTGTATACGGATGTATTTTGCTGCAGGGAAGCAGCTTTTTAAAATTTCAAATCTTGTTTTGCTCTATTAACGTTTTAGCGACCAAGCTGCTCTAATCTTTTAGCGATAACCAACTGGATATTATCACGTGCTTTTGCGGGAAAATACTGATAAGTCTCAAAAAAATCATGCGCATTAATTGAAAGAAATTTGCACGGAGTTACAGTGCTAACGCGAGCTGTTCTAGGAATACGTCTTAAAATAGCAATTTCTCCAAATACATCGCCAGGACCTAACATGTTAATACGTTTTCTGCCAGTATTAATGTCTTTTACGGATACAAGCATCCTGCCCTCAATTATAATATAAAGTTTATCTCCAATTTCACCTTGCTCAATAATTATTTCCTCAGCACCACATGTTGTAACAATGCTTTTTTCAGCAAGCATTTTTTGCTCGATAATTCCAATGCCTGAAAAAATATTTGCCTGGTAAATTGCCGTAAGAACATCCGATTGTATTAAGCCGGCACGTGATTGCATAAATACCAACCAACCTTATATTAATTATCCCTAATTATGTTTAGCTTAGTACATATTTGAAAATATATCGAAAGGAAAGATAAATTAATTTGTTAAAATTTACCTGTGACGAACAATAAGGACGGCTGTATACAATACCGTCCGGACTATTCATTTAACTAGCATTTACTATACATCAATGTTTTCTGCATCCAAAGCATTAAATTCGATGAAATCTCTTCTTGGTTCTACATTATCACCCATAAGCGTAGTAAATATCTCATCAGCAGAAACAGCGTCTTCTATACTAACCTGTAACATACGCCGTGCAGAAGGATCCATAGTAGTTTCCCATAATTGTTCAGGATTCATTTCTCCAAGACCTTTATAGCGTTGAATAGTTTGTCCTTTTTTGGCCTCTTCCATCAACCATATCAGAGCTTGTTCAAAACTTTCTACTGCCAATTCTTTGTCTCCACGTTTAATATAAGCACCTTCCTCTACTAAACTGGCTAATTTTGAACCTAAGGCGACCATTTCTTTATAATCTTTAGAGTAGAAAAATTCAACACTCATAGGGATATAATTATCCATACCATGTTGAGTTACCCTAATTCTTGGTACGAATAAATGCGTATCTACTAAGGCATGTGCCTCTACGTGATATTGTTCTGTTTTACTATCAAGCTGTTGTAAACTCAAATGCAACAGATTACACCAACTAATAATTTTTTCTTCCTGATTAAAATCTTCGTTATGTACTACAGGCAAATAGGCCACTCGTTTCAAAATATCCATAGGATATCTTCTTTTATACCGCTTAATAATTTTCTCAACCCGTCTAAATTGCTGTACTAATTCCTCTAAAGCAATTGCCATAATTGGCGGGGCATTGTTTGCTGGATAGAATGCAGCCCCATCTAAAGCCGACTGCGTCAGGTAATCAAACAATGCCTCATCATCTTTAACATATTGCTCTTGCTTACCACGTTTTACTTTATACAAAGGTGGCTGAGCAATATAAATATAGCCTCGCTCCAACAATTCGCGTGTTTGTCTGTAAAAAAACGTAAGCAATAGAGTTCGAATATGCGATCCGTCAACATCCGCATCGGTCATGATAATAATACGATGGTAGCGTACTTTATCTGGATCGTACTCATCAGGCCCGATACCACAACCTAATGCAGTAATTAATGTCGCTACCTCTTGAGAAGCAAGCATTTTATCAAAACGTGCTTTTTCAACATTTAATATTTTTCCCTTAAGCGGCAAAATCGCCTGAAATTTTCGATCCCGTCCTTGTTTTGCTGAACCGCCCGCCGAATCTCCCTCTACCAGGTATAATTCCGATAAAGCGGGGTCTTTTTCCTGACAATCTGCTAGCTTCCCTGGTAAACCAGCAATATCTAATGCCCCTTTACGACGTGTCATTTCGCGCGCGCGACGTGCCGCTTCACGAGCTCGGGCTGCATCAATAATTTTAGCAACAATTGCTTTAGCTAATGCAGGATTTTCCAAAAGATAATCATTAAATTTTTCCGAAACACTGGACTCAACCACTGATTTTACTTCTGAAGAGACCAGTTTATCTTTAGTTTGCGATGAAAATTTAGGATCAGGTACTTTTACTGATAGTACGGCTGTTAATCCTTCACGTGCATCATCGCCGGTTGGTGATACTTTGGCCTTTTTCGCATAACCTTCAGCGTCGATGTAGTTGTTCAACGTGCGAGTCAATCCGGCTCTAAATCCAGCCATATGCGTTCCACCATCACGCTGCGGAATATTATTAGTAAAACAATAAAGCGTTTCTTGATAAGAATCATTCCACTGCATTGATAACTCAACTACAATATTGTCTTTTTCAGCCTTCATTGAGAAGACAACCGGTGTAATTACCGTTTTATTTTTATTTAAATGCTCAACAAAGGCTTGAATACCCCCTTCATAATGAAAAGTATCTTGTCTTTGTGATCGTTCATCGAATAAATGGATGCAAACGCCAGAGTTTAAATAAGACAATTCCCTTAAGCGTTTGGCTAAAATATCATAATGAAATTCAATATTAGTAAAGGTTTCTGCACTCGGTTTAAACCAAATATGTGTTCCGGTATTATTTGCTTTTCCAGTTATTGCAATGGGTGCTTCTGGTATGCCATGACGATAATGTTGTTCATACAAATTATCATCCCGTCGAACAATTAAATGTAATTCTTCTGATAAAGCATTAACTACAGAAACACCTACACCATGCAAACCGCCAGAGACCTTATAAGAGTTATCATCAAATTTACCTCCAGCATGCAGAATAGTTAAAATCACCTCAGCAGCAGAACGACCTTCTTCTTTATGAATATCTACGGGAATTCCACGGCCGTTGTCTTTAACAGTAATCGATTCATCAGAATGAATGGTAACAAAAATCTCGCTACAATAACCGGCTAAAGCTTCATCAATTGAATTATCGACTACCTCAAAAACCATATGATGCAAACCGGTACCATCATCCGTATCACCAATATACATTCCAGGTCTTTTTCTTACTGCGTCCAAACCCTTCAGAACTTTAATATTATTCGAATCATAGCTAGCTTCAACGCTCATCAGAAGTCCTCTTAAACCCTTATTGCACGATTTCAAAAATAGACCCCATGATAGCATAATTTACTTATTGTTTGTATGCACAAGATGAAACTAGGGCCTCTTCAATATTCTATCTTTCGTTTAGGGTGTCTTAATCAAACTAAATCGCGTTCCGTAACAGATATTCTTAAAAAAGATGTACTCCAAGTCCTAACCTATTAAATTATTTATACAAATAATAATCTTTTTTATTGCGGAATTATTTCACGCGAGTTACCACATGAAATACAGCCTACTTCTTTAGGCACCTGGAGTTAATGTAGGCACAGAGGAGAAGGAATGTTCACTGTAATAATTCATTCAGCAATTAATTTGACTAATATTTTTACAGCATTCTCTGTGCTTTAAATGATCATTTATAGGTAAGAGTATTTTTACAGAAAACAAATCATAAGATAATGTGTAAATCATTAATAATGATAGTAGTGATTTTTTTTTATCAAGTAAGGATATTGATAATTTAACTTTAACAGAAAGCATCCTTGATACCTTTCACATTTATTCGGAACGTTTTTACGAGCTGAGATTTATCCAATTTTTCGTTAACCTCAAACTGTGAGCGCGGTGCATCATCTGAGATTAATAAGTGTATTGCGGGCAGCTCGTTAGAAGGCCAAGAAGGTTAAGATACAAAAGTCCATATTCATTAGCCAAATCAGCTACTTAGAACATGTTTCACGTGAAACATTTTATCATTATGCATTGTATCGTTTTAAGGACCCATTAACGATATGATACGTTGTAAGCATTTCATTATGGCAATAAATATTCAATGCCGTAGGATTAAGATTGGTAGTGATTATATACTGTCCCTTTCGCGCGGCTAAATAATTAAGTAATTTTCTTTGATGTAGCTCATCAAGTTCTGCAGGTAAATCATCAAGCAAATACAAGCACGATTGATCAACAAGATTACCTTGAGCTAATTTTAATGCAAATAAAATAATCTTTTGTTCTCCTCGCGACAATATATATTTTGCTTTATGTACAGTACTTTCAATAATAATATCTGCTTGATGCGCCCCATACTGTGTATACAATTTATGATTATCAGTGATAAAGCTTTCAGCAAGTATTTGTTCTAAATCTTTACCAGTATTTTTTTTATCCCATCCTTTAAAATAACTAATTGTACAAGACAATTCGCTTAACTGGGCTAATACTTGTTTAAATTCATTTTCCCATTGCTTAAAATAATCTTGGCGCAATACATCCAACTGAAAGGCTAATACACTTAATTGTTTATCCCAAGGAATAAAATGAGCATAGGGAGCATGTTGTTTTAAAAGGGCATTTCGATGTTTTAGAATTTTTTTATAATCTTTCAATAAAGAAAGATAATTATGTTTCACGTGAAACAATCCCCAATCTAACACACTGCGACGTATCGAGGGTCCAGCATCTATAATCTGAAAAATATCAGAATAAAAAAATTGACATGGTAAAGCATAAGCTAATTGACTGGTGCTAGAGCAAAATTGATTATTTAATTTAATTTGTGTTGAATTAGACGAAGATTTTTGAATGCTAATTGTTTCTTCCTGATTAGCACGAGCAAATACTGTAAAAGTAGATTGTCCATGTTCAATAATTGGAAAAATTTCACGAGAACGAAATGAATGACCACAACTTAAAAGATATAAAGCTTCAAGAACTGATGTTTTTCCACTACCATTTGACCCACATATAAAATTAAATCTGGGACTGAGCTCAAGATGTGCCGATGAAATATTACGTAAATGATGAATATTTAATTCAGTAAGAATCATATCTTCATAGGCATAATAATATACTGATAATTGTCATTGTCTGATGATTCAATTAAAATACTACTTTCCGTATGAGATAAAGATAGGCGAATTTGCCCTTCGCCAAAATGAGAAAGGACATCAAGTAAATAAGTAGCATTTAAACCAATTTTTAATTCATTACCCTGCGTTTCAGCAACCAAAGATTCAACAGCCTCCTCCTGTTCATTATTATTGGCAATTAAAGTCAATAAATTAGATTGTAAATGCAACATCACTGCTTTTGATTTTTCATGCGCTAAAATCACAATTCGCGATAAAGCACGCTTTAATACAGCACAATCAATCAAGATTTGTTTATCCTGATCTCTAGGAATTGCTTTCCTATAAGGAGGAAAACGTGCTTCAATTAATTTAGATAAAAATATAAATTGACTGGTTACTAATTTAAAATGTGACTTTCCAGCAGCTAATAATATCTGTTCATCATCAATACAATTGAGAAGACGCAGTAATTCCTGAACACCTTTTTTAGGTAACAACAATTTTTTTTCACTTAGATGATCACATTGATAACGACTAATAGCCATACGATGCCCATCAGTAGCGACTGCCGAAATAAGATTAGGTTCGAAATCAAGAAACAATCCATTAAGAAAAACGCGCACATCGTGTTGTGACATAGCAAAATGGGTTGATTGTAATAACTGCAACAAAACCAAACGAGGTACACTTAATTCAACTTCATTACACTCATCAGCACTCAAAGGATAATTTTCAGCAGGCAAGGTAGTTAATTTAAACAAACTACGACCCTGCTTTATCGTTAGAATACCATTATCTACCAAAATATGTGGACTTGTCTGATCATCTAAAGAGCGAATAATATCAATAAATTTTTTTGCAGGAACAGTAATAGAACCACTTGTCTCTTCCGATAGGCATGATACTTGTGCCGAAATTTCAATCTCTAAATCAGTTGCCGTGATAAATAATAAATTATCTGCGAGTTTAAGATAAAAATTAGATAATATAGTTAAAGATTGCTTTTTATCAACAGCCCCTGCAACAGTGAGAAGGGGAGTAAGCAAGTCTTCCTTTTTTATAGCAAACTCAAACAAAATAGACTCCAGATTAAGACGACAAGATACGCATTAAATTTTTATAATCTTCAGCAAAATCACTATCATACTGAACTAATTCCTTAACCTTTCTGCAGGCATGAATCACCGTGGTATGATCACGACCACCAAAATGATCACCAATTTCAGGTAAACTATGATTCGTCAACTCCTTGCTCAAATTCATAGCCATTTGTCTTGGTCTTGCTATAGAACGACTGCGACGTTTTGACAATAAATCAGCCACTTTAACCTTATAATACTCAGCAACAGTTTTTTGAATATTCTCAATAGTCACCAATTTATCCTGCAAAGCCAAAAGATCTCGCAAAGCTTCATGAACAAATTCAATGGTAATTGGTTTGCCGGTAAAATGAGCATTCGCAATAACACGTCGGAGCGCACCTTCCAACTCTCTGACATTGGAGCGAATACGTTTAGCAATAAAAAAAGCGACTTCATAGGGTAATTCAATATTTGATTGTTCAGCTTTGCTAATTAAAATCGCTACTCGTGTTTCTAATTCAGGTGGTTCTACTGCAACGGTTAACCCCCAACCAAAACGGGATTTTAAGCGTTCTTCCACTCCTTCAATTTCTTTTGGGTAACGATCACTGGTTAATATAATTTGTTGTTGTCCTTCTAATAAGGCATTAAACGTATGAAAAAACTCTTCCTGAGATCGATCTTTACCAGCAAAAAATTGAATATCATCAATCAATAAAGCATTAAGTGAACGATAAAAGCGTTTAAATTCATTAATTGAATTTGTTTGCAAGGCCTTAACCATATCCGCAACAAAACGTTCGGAATGTAAATACAAAATTTTAGCCTCAGAATTATTTTTAAGGATTTGATTCCCAATAGCGTGCATTAAATGCGTTTTTCCCAAACCCACACCACCGTAGATGAATAAGGGATTGTAAGCATCACCAGGTCGCTCCGCCACTTGCATCGAGGCAGCTCGTGCTAACTGATTAGAATTGCCTTCAACAAAACTTTCAAACAGAAATTTTTTATTTAAGTGACTGCTTTTATAATCTGCTGCTTTTTTAGGTGCGCTCTTTGTTACAACGTGACTTGATACAGAAACGGTTTTTTCACCAACAACATTAACGTTATTACCCAAAAAGTTTGATTCATAAGCTTTGCTACCAATCTCAATTGAGATGGATTTAATTTCATTACCACTAAACTGTTTAATTAACTCTTCAATACGTGAAAAAAAATGTTTTTTTACCCATTCAACAACGAAACGATTAGGTGCTAACAACACCATACTCTGTTCTTCTGCATGAGCCTGCAAGGGACGTAACCACGTATTAAACTGCTGTACAGAATATTCATCTTGCAACAAATTTAAACATTTTTGCCAAACAACTACTGTCACAGCGTAACTCCTCATCAAAGATGAATGGTAAAAAGAAAATTAAACCCAAAAAAGGTTAAAACTAATTATCCACGAATATAAATAGTGCCACTGAATGTACCGAGACAGCAAGATAATTAAGCAGGAAATTTACAGTGAAATTACTGCAATTCGCTAAAAGCGTGATCTTCACAATTATACTCAGCCTTTACAGTAAAGGTAAAGTTATCCACAAGAAAAATTTCTAAAGTTTAAAATTTTTTATATTCAACAATAGGGCTGATCAACATAATAAACTTAGTAGTGAATAACTATGGATAAATAGACTTAAATAGTCGGTATAAGGTGAAGATAAATTAGTGGATAAATAAAAAAAGCAAAATACTGACAAACAAATCACAGGCTTAAATGCAGTTTATGAACATGATAAAATTACATGTAACTCTTTGAATATAAAGTATAATATAAAGTTATCAACAGAAAAGTTCTTACTATATAATAAAAATAAGTTTCTAAATAAAAGAATTATATTAATTATTACGTACGTGGATAAATTTACGAATTTATGGATTGCCCTAAAATTATTGATATAACTTGAGTCAGTATAAAAACGTATTTGGGTAGAGCTTTATCAGCCTATAGGTATGAAAAAGTAACCATCAATGAATTAAAGGAAATAAACTTTAAAGAATAATTAATAGTAACTATTTACGGATAAAAATTAGTTACAAATACTATTGGTGAATTTTTTAGAGGTATAAATGTGCTGCAAGAAAAATTAGTTTATTCTAAATAAAAAACAAATACCTAGGATAAAAATAATAATATTGATTATTTCTAAGTGGAGAAGCATTAAATGGAGCAATAAATTATGAATAAATAGGTTCACATAACAGGTATAAGGTGAAGATAAGATAGTGAATAAATAAATTTTTAAAGCAGTCAACAAATAGAACACAGGTTTAAAGAATAATTACAAACAACTTAAAAGATAATGTAACTATATGAATTGTAAAGTAAAAAATAAGTTATCAACAGAAGAAAGTACCTTATATAATAAAAATAAATTATATAATAAAAAAATATATTAATACTTACTGCTGTGTATTCTTTATCAATGTCTCCTAAAAAGTTCTGTCAAAATAACAAATAAAACAAAAAATAATCAATTATCTAAATTGACAGTAGAAAAAAAGTTCTCTATCATTATCACCCTCATAATTTTTTAATAGGTTCATCATGAAACGCACCTTTCAACCGAGTAATTTAAAACGTAAACGCGATCATGGATTTCGTGAGCGTATGGCTACTCGTGCCGGCAGGTTAGTTATTAAACGTCGTCGTGCTAAAGGCCGTAAGCGTTTGTCAGCCTAAGGTGTTTGCTTTTAAAAAAGCACAACGATTATTGACTAAAAATGATTATGATCATGTGTTTAAACAAGCAAAAAAAATTGTAACATCTGAATTTATCATTCTCTTTCGAGGGAATAATTTAGGTTATGCACGGCTTGGGCTAGCGTTATCAAAAAGAATGATAACAAAGGCTCATGATCGAAATCGTATCAAGCGGTTGATAAGAGAAAGTTTTCGCCAAAACAAATTACCAGCCATTGATGTGATTTTTTTAGCCAGAGAAGGTGTCGCAAAGAAGGTAAACGCAAACATCAACACCAAACTGGGCAAATCATGGGAAAAATTAGCCTGATGTTTCGGCAAATAATGTGTTTACCAATCAAATTGTATCAATATTTGATTAGTCCCTTGCTAAAACCCTCTTGTCGCTATTATCCTAGTTGTTCGCAGTATGCTGAAAGTGCCATCAAACAACATGGCATGACCAAAGGCTTATGGATGGCTTTAAAAAGAGTATTACGCTGCCACCCTTGGGCACAAGGTGGTTATGATCCCGTACACCTTAACGATGAGAAGCTTTGATGGATATACGACGTATTATTTTATATATGGTGCTTGCGCTAGTTAGTTTATCGCTTTGGAATGCTTGGCAAATAGATTATCCTCCAAAACCAACACCTGTAGAAAAATCAATTAATCAACATGATGCTAGAGAATCTTTATTGCCGCAAATGGAGGCAAACAGTAATTCAACACAATCCACCATGGTGAATTCTTCATCTGAACCATCACAATCCTCAAGTGGATCATTAGTTCAAGTTAAAACAGATGTATTTGATGTTGCTATTGATCTGCGGCAAGGGGATGTTGTTTCCAGCCAATTGATTGCTTATCCCATGAGCGTTGAAGAAAAGAATAAACCATTTCTTTTATTACAAAATGATGCGAATGAGCGTTATGTTGCCAATAGCAATCTCTTTGTTTCTACTGGACAAACAGTGAAACCATTGAATTTTGGTTTTACTACGGAGCAATCTCAATATGTATTAAGTCCTAATCAAAATCAATTACGGGTTGTTTTAAATGGTAGTGATGAAGAAGAAGGATTATCGGTAAGCAAAGAATTTATATTCACCAAAGGCAGTTACTTAATTGAAGTAAATTATACAATTGATAATAAAGGCAGCAGCGAATGGAAAGGGTATATGAATACCCAACTGGTACGTAGTTCGCCTAAAGAAGATAAATCCAGTATGTTCCATGTTGGTTCATATACAGGGGCATCCTATTCTGAGCCAGGTAAACATCGTTATCAAAAGGTTAGTTTTAGCGATATGAATAAGGCAAATCTTGATGTCAACAGCAAAAGCGGTTGGATTGCTATGCAACAACATTATTTTTTAAGTGCCTGGATTCCTGATGCAAATGCCGATAATAAATTTTATACTCGAGCTTTAAATGGTGATTATGCCATTGGTGCGGTAAGCCAACCAATTATCATTCAACCCCAAGAGCAAAAAACTGTGGGTGCCAAGTTGTACGTAGGTCCAGAAATAACCAATGTATTGAAGAATATTGCCCCCTCATTGGATCTTACAGTTGATTATGGCATCCTGTGGTTTGTCTCTTCATTACTCTTTTCATTAATGAGAGCTATTTATTCTATTGTGGGTAACTGGGGTTGGTCCATCGTTTTGGTTACGGTATTAATCAAATTAGCATTTTATCGCTTGTCTGCCACTAGTTATAAATCAATGGCAGGTATGCGTAAATTGCAACCCAAACTTCAGGCATTACGTGAACGTTATGGTGATGATAAAGCTAAAATCAGTCAGGCGACTATGGAGCTTTATAAGCAAGAGAAAGTAAATCCATTGGGTGGCTGCTTGCCCATAGTTATTCAAATTCCAGTATTTATTGCCTTGTATTGGGTATTATTGGAAAGTGTTGAATTAAGACAAGCTCCATTTATCTTCTGGATTAAAGATTTAGCTTCTGCAGATCCTTATCATGTTCTGCCGCTCATTATGGGCGCGACCATGTTGATTCAACAAAAATTAAATCCCGCTCCACCCGATCCAATGCAGGCTAAAATAATGATGTTTTTACCTGTGTTATTTACGGGTTTATTCTGGAATTTCCCAGCGGGGTTAGTATTATACTGGATTGTTAACAATACTTTATCAATACTTCAGCAATGGTATATTACCCATAAATATTCAGATGAAAAGCCGGTTAAGAAACTAATAGCTACTGCAAAATAAATGTCTCCAGATACTATAGTAGCGCTAGCTACCCCACCAGGGCGAGGTGGGGTAGGAATCCTTCGCTTATCTGGTCCTAAATCCTATTCTATTGCCTTGGCTATAAATGGCAATAAAGAATTGCAGCCAAGGTTAGCTACTTTTTGTTCTTTTTATTCGGATTCATTAATTGACCAAGGATTAATGCTCTATTTTAAAGCTCCTCATTCGTTTACTGGTGATGACGTCGTTGAAATTCAAGCTCACGGTTCTCCTATAGTACTTGATGAGTTGACCAAGGCGTGCATTCAAGCAGGTGCTCGCCTAGCACGACCTGGAGAATTTTCTGAACGTGCTTTCTTAAACGATAAAATTGATTTAACTCAGGCAGAAGCTATTGCTGATTTAATTCAAGCAAGTTCCCAAACTGCCGCCCGTTTGGCTTTAAAATCTTTACAGGGTGAGTTTTCTAATAAAATTCGTCAATTAAACGAGCAGCTCATTTATTTACGTTTGTATGTTGAAGCGGCGATCGATTTTCCAGAAGAAGAAATAGATTTTCTTAATGATGGTAAAGTAGCTAATTTATTACATTCCATTTTAGATGAGCTTAACGCAATTCGTTCTCAAGCGAATCAAGGAGTGATAATACGTGAAGGTTTATCGTTGGTCATTGCTGGAAGGCCTAATGCTGGTAAATCAACTTTAATTAACTATTTGGCCGGGCGTGATATTGCAATTGTTACGGAAATTGCTGGGACTACGCGCGATGTGATGCGAGAGCATATTTTACTTGATGACATTCCTTTACACATTATTGATACTGCGGGCTTACGCGAATCATCTGATTTAGTGGAAAAAGAAGGAATCATGCGTGCTTGGCTGGAATTAAAAAAAGCAGATTGTGTTTTATTGATGGTTGATGTTAATGATCTAAAGCATCATTCTTTGTTAACTAAAGAAATTAAAGTAGCATTGCCCTTAAATATTCCCATTATTACGGTATTTAATAAAATTGACACTTTAGATTACGTGCCACAAGTAGTTGATCATTCCGTTTATATTTCCGCAAAATCTGGAGAGGGCATCGACGGCTTAAAAAGAGTTATTAAAGAGGTAATCGGGTATCAACCCAACGAAGGGCAGTTTCTTGCACGAAGACGTCATTTGCATGCTCTAGATGAAGCAAAAAATTTACTTTTCACAGGTCTAAAACAATTAGCGGAGCATCGCGCGGGCGAATTATTAGCAGAAGATCTGCGACTGGCTCATCGAGTTTTAGGTGAAATTACCGGTGAATTTACCTCAGATGATTTATTGGGGCGAATTTTTTCCAGTTTCTGCATTGGTAAGTAATCTTATCAAAGGTAAGTTAACTCATGCAAAAACTGGCCTTGTCAAAATAAAGGACAAATGATAGCGTAACATAAATAGAACATTCTGCCCTTTTTATTGAGATTATTGTTATGGTTAATATAAAAAATGAACAGTTTATCCAAGATAAAAACCAGTTTTTTGCACAGCATCGCGTTCAACACATAAGTGCGCAAATTGAAGATGTAAATCTTTTAGTCTCTAACGATTATAAATTTTTATTGGAAAACCAAATAACTATTGAAGCAGAATTAACGCAAATGTTTGCGGTGTTGAAAAAAGAAAAAGAAAAAAATAATGAAGTATTTTGGGTGTATTGCTACTATTGTGCCTCTCTTTTAGAATCTTTTTATAAAGCATATTCACATCAGAAAAATGTAAAACATTACCAGCAATTAAAGCAACAAATTAAAGATCATTTGTTGAAAGAAAAAAAGAAACAGGAAGAAGAAAAATCGTTTATTCAGTATTTTGAACAAAGTATTATTGACGGATTCCGTAATTTAAAGGAAGCTCCTTTCCAGATCTCCGCAATTCGTGATTTTATATCTTATTCTAATTTATGTCGTTTATATTGGGTATTTTGTCGTCTAACATTAACGAATGGTTTTCTGTTGGCGGAAGAATTGCAATGTATTGAAAAAATTGACGCAATACTGGGAATTCACACTGATGTCGATAAAATAATTGCAACTCTTGAAGCACCTAATAAAGTGCTTAATTATTTTAGTGTCGGACTTTTTTTAGCTCGCTTTATTATTGATGCGGGTCTGTTAATTAGGCATACATTTTTTCCTACTGAAGCTGAAGCTCGAATCACTGCTTTTGAACGCTTTAAATATGAGCTTTATAAACGTCAGTGTAATTTTGCAAACGACCTGGTGTGGGCGTCAATTAATTTTTTAACTAATTTTAATCACATCACTAATATTTCTGTACCGGTAGCGGGTTCAATTACTACTGTATTTTTAGGATTTGATGTGAGCATGGCATTCTATAAACGTCATTTGGCAAAACAAGAATATTTGAATAAAAATACACAATACTTACAGGAGATTGGTAAGTATAAGGAAATTACACAATCTAGAGATTTAACTGATGATGAGAAAATGCAACAAATTATGTTAAAAAAACAATGTGAAGAATTGGAAATTGATTGGCAAACTAAAGAGGCAACATTCTATTTTCTAGCTGGGGCAGCAGCATTATTAATGCTAGGATTCACTTCTGCACTAATTTTTAGTCCTCCGGGTATAGTTGTCAGCAGCTTCTTTTTATGTGTTTTTGCATCAGCAATGTACTTTTCCGCAGATACTTATTCCCAATATAAAGAAAATAGTTTACGTTTGCAGCTTGAAGGACAAAATCGTGTTGAGGTGGATAAGCGTTCTGGAATAACCCGAAATGATTTCATCTTAACTCTTGGTAAAAATACACTATTGCCTACTGTATTGATTACTGCCTTTGCTACTTATTGGCCGGTAGCAATAGTTTTAACCGCGCTTTATATAGGCTATCAGAGCATTCATGCGATGATGCAACATAAGAAGGATACTAAAGAGACAAAGCAATTAACCATTGACCCTGAAAATTATTATTTGACTGCTTAATCGTTAGGATGAGCTTTTTTTAATTGCAAAGCCAGGTTATAAAGTTCATTTTTATTTGCTTTGCTAAGTTTACATGCAATAGCCACTGCCTGCTTTAACGGTAATTCTGCTAGTAAAACTGCAAGTAATTCTTCATGGTTTTGTTGCTGAGGAAGCTCAGACCGTGGTGGAATAATAAGAACAAACTCTCCCTTACTGCGCACAGGTTCTTCTAATAGCCAATGTTTTACTTCCGATACAGATCCCGGGATAAAACGTTCAAACGTTTTAGTAAGTTCTTTAGCGAGCACAATCTCACATTCCAGTCCGTAAATTTCCCCCACATCGTCCAAGCACTCAATAATGCGATGTGTTGATTCGTAGAAAATTAATGTATGTGGTTCTGTGTACAAAGACGCAAGTTTTGTCTTGCGAGCGCATTGTTTCGCCGGAAGGAAACCTAAAAATAGAAAAGAATCACAAGGAACACCAGCGGCACAAAGTGCAGTGACTAAAGCACAGGCTCCTGGGACAGGAACCACCGGGATTTCATGTGCTCTGGCTAACTTTACTAACAGATAACCGGGATCGCTAATTAATGGTGTACCGGCATCACTAATTAACGCTGCTGATTTTCCTGCCAAGAATCTCGCAATAAGCTGTTTACTTTTTTCGATTTCGTTATGTGCATGTAATGACTCAAGATTGTTTTTTATTCCTAATGAAGACAATAATTGCAGCGAGTGACGCGTGTCTTCTGCTAAAATAAAATCCACAGATTTCAGTACGTTTAATGCCCTATGTGTAATATCCTCACGGTTTCCAATTGGAGTTGCAACAACATAAAGCACTCCTATTCCTGTTGCTAGAGAGTTTGTCATAGTTTATCCTCCTCTGTTATGACCTATTAGGTGTCTTACAACACATGTATTTAAAATTATATAAAATTTATGTACTTAACTTGTTGACATCTACTTGCTTTCTCTGTCAGTGTACTACTGCAGTGAACTCCTCTTTAACGACGGCGACAAGTTCCACATTCACTCCAGTTGTTGTAAAGAAAAAACCAAAAAATCCTTATGTAAAGTCTGTTTCGAGCTATCTGAGCCAAGCTCAAAATCAAGAAGGAAGCAAAAAACAAAAATCATTGCTTAAAGCTGCAGGCCGGGCAATTTCTGAGGGTAACTGGCATCAGGGTGCAACTATTTTAGCACAGACTGTAGATTTAACCCCGGTACTCGTGGATGAAAAAAATATTTTATTAGCACAGATTGCTATTATGCGCGATCGACCTAAAGTGGCTTTAAGCAAATTATCAACGATAGCAGAGGAGAATAAACGCTCTTATTATCAACAAGTACAATTGCATGAATTATTGGCACAAGCCTATTTTGCTACGGATAAAATCCTAGAATCAGTCACTGAGCGCATTAAGCTAGAACATTTACTTCATGATCAATTCAGCCAAAAAAATAATCGTCGCCATCTTTGGTTAACCTTAATCCATCTTTCGTCTACTGAATTAGATGCAGTAATCGCTGAGACAAATAATCAATTCGAATTACAAGGCTGGTTGCAGTTAGCGCTTATTTCGCATAAACATCGCGAGAATAACACATTATTGCTTGCGGCTTTAGAGCAATGGCAAATTCAGTTTCCAAATCATCCAGCAACAAATATTTTACCTAATCCTCTGGATTCTATTGCCAATAAAATGCTGGTGCAGCCAAAGCAGGTAGCACTTTTATTGCCATTAAGTAGCAGCTTGGAAGGTCCTGGAATGGCAGTTCGCGATGGTTTTATGGCTGCTTATATGCAGAGCAATAAAAAAGCCTCTGTATCTGTTAAAACCTATGATAACAATAAGGGTGATGCGGCTTCTCTGTATCAAACAGCACTTGCTGAAGGAGCTGATTATGTCGTCGGACCCTTAATTAAATCCCAAGTAGCTGCTGTCGCAGCATTGCCACATCCGGTCCTTACCTTGCTCTTGAACGACTCAGATGTTAATGTACAGGAAAACTCTTATTTATTTGGACTGTTTCCTTTAAATGAAGCAAAGCAGGTAGCTATTAAAGCGCGTAGCAAAGGGTATCATCGGGCATTAATTATTGCTCCAGGTAATGAATGGGGTAAAGAAGTAAGTAAAGCATTCATCCAACAATGGCAAAAGAAAAATGGTCGTGTTGTGGATACATTATTGTATGCTACAAAGAATGATCTAAATAAAAAAATAAAGGATTTTTTTCATATTACTGATAGTCAGCAACGCGAAAAACAGCTAAAAGACTTATTAGGTTATAACATCCAATCTATTGTTAGCCGGCGTCAGGATTTTGATATGATTTTTTTATTGGCATATCCTTCTAAAGCGCGACAAATTATGCCTTTGTTAAACTATTACTATGCGGCGAATGTACCAATTTATTCTACAGCTAGTATGTATGGTGGCAGTGCTAACGCACTAAAAGATAAAGATTTAGATGGTATTATTTTCTGCGACATTCCCTGGGTGTTTTCTCACCAAATGGGTAGCCGCAATTGGCCAGAGCAATTTAACAGTTACAATAGGTTATATGCCTTAGGGAAGGATAGTTATCTATTAGCATCGCAATTAAATCAGTTAATGGTGTTTCCTGCAGATGAATTGACTTCTGGAGAGGGTATTTTATATCTTAAACCCTCACAACAAATAGCGCGAGTGTTGGAGTGGGGACAATTTAGACAAGGTCTTGCCCATTCTCTAGGTGAGGCAAGCTGATTGACTACTCGTGAGAAAGGACGTATTGCTGAAGAAAAGGCATTGGTTTATTTAGTAGCACAAAACCTTAAATTAGTTACACAAAACTACAGTTGTAGATTAGGTGAAATTGATCTAATTATGCGCGATAATGATTATTTGGTTTTTATTGAGGTACGTGCACGCATTTCTGCTGATTTTGGCGGCGGTCTGGCAAGTATTAACTATGCTAAAAAACAAAAAATAATAAAATCAGCCTTACATTATGTGATGACTCATAATAAACAAAGCAATTTGGCAATGCGCTTTGATGTAATTAGTATTGACGGAAAATCAGCATCGATTACGTGGCTAAAAGATGCTTTTGGAGTGGATTATTAAATTAGGCTAACACGAATTAAGGTTTAAAAATGGTTCAAATGGAAGAAAGAATAAGACATCTTTTTGGTATAAATATCGAAACAAAAATAGCACTCGCAGATGCTTTATCCAGCGCAATTGCTAAAGCAGGGCAACGTTTAGTTAATTGTTTGCTAGGTGATGGTAAAATATTATTGTGTGGCAATGGTGGATCAAGCGCTAACTGCATGCATTTTTCCAGTGCGATGTTGAATCATTTTGAAGTAGAGCGACCGTCCTTACCGGTCTTTAATTTAAGTTCCGATGCAAGTAGCATCAGTTCCTTTGCCAATGAACATCATTATAGTCAGATTTTTGCCCGACAAATACAGGCTCTAGGACAAGAAAAGGATGTATTACTTTTATTAACTACTACCGGTAATTCTGATTGTATTTTGCACGCATTGCAGGCTGCTAATGAACGAGGAATGGATACAATTGCCTTAAGCGGTCGTGATGGTGGGGTTCTTGCCACTCATTTAGGTCCGGAAGATATGGAATTGCGTGTAGCATCTGACAGTTTAGCACGAATAAGAGAGATGCACTTATTTATATTACATTGTTTTTGTGATTTAATTGATCAGTCATTATTTGGTCAAGTTTTAGGATAAAAAATGAGTTTAAGTTCTAGATTAAAAACTACGACCTTGGTTTTAGCGGCAACATTGCTTAGTAGCTGTGTTGCGGTAGTCGTTACCGGGGCTGCGGTAGGGATGGTTTATGATAAGCGTGGCATGATGACTATTGAAGCAGATGCACGATTATTTCATATAATTCACACTAGAATTGTTACTAATCGACAATTTGCTAATTCGCGAGTTCTTGTCACAAGTTTTAATCGTAGTGTTTTACTTGTCGGACAAACACCCACTGCGTCGTTACGTGTTTTAGCTGAAAAAGTAGCGCAAAATGCTTCAGGGACACCACGTGTTTATAACGAAATAACTGTAGGCAATCCAATCCCATTAACGCAACGTACAAAAGACAGTTGGATAACCAGTCAAGTAAGAAGCAGTATGCTTGCCAGGAAAGGACTTGAATCAGGTTCTATACGTGTTGTAACCGAAGATGGTACGGTATACCTAATGGGTATCGTTACGGATCAGCAAGCATCATTAGCAGTTGATGTGGCACGACGCGTTAATGGTGTAAAAAAAGTTGTTAAAATTTTCCGCTATATTCGCTAATATGTGGAAACAAGGATGGTTTGCTTTACTATTTACCTTGACATTGATCGGTCTGTTTGCTTGCTCAGGAAGTAGTGGTTTATGGACTGGTGCTTCAATGGTGTATGATCGACATAATGTTTATAAAAAATTGGATGATTATCATTTATACGTTAAGGTGAATAATGCATTAGCCATTGATCCATTATTTAGAAACCCTAATTGTGTTTTGGATATCGCTGTTTTTAATGGTGATATTTTAATAGCAGGTCATTTGCCAACTCCGGCAATACTTGCTGAATTAAGGCAACGCCTAAACAAAGTTAAAGGATACAGGCGTTTGTTTAATGAAGTGCGATTGAGTAATACTCCATCAAATTCATTAAAAGACAGTTGGCTTACAACGAAAATTCGTAGTCAAATTTTTGCTGACTCTTCAATTGACCCTAATGCGTTTAAAGTGATTACCTCAGATGGTGTTGTGTATTTAATGGGTGATGTGCGTCCGAAGCAAGCGATAACCGTAATTAATATTGCCAGACATACACATGGTGTAGTTCATGTAGTTAAAATGCTTAAATATTTGGTCTATCAAAAATAGCCGTATGATCTCTCGTTGAAAGTGTATTCTAAGCGTCCTAGATGACTCAGCATGTTAACGTCAGTGATGGATAAACTCCAGTCTTTACCTCAATTCGAACAAAGCAAGTTAATACCATCTCTACTGACGTTAAATAGCTAATAGCCGAAATAGATTAATGAACGTGTCCTTTATCGGGTCGTTTTCTCATTTTTCTTAATTTAAATTCACGCAACAATCCAGTCGACCCAGTTAATTCTTCTTTATTATTTATAATGTTGTGTTGATTGGATGGATGAGAGCGACAATGTTGGCGGTATTTCAGGTGATGCTTGTTATGCTTGTGATGGTTGCCGTCACTATAACGAGCCAACATTTTTTGTTGCAGGCTAGCTGCGGTGTGTTGAGTCTTATCAGGCATGTTCTTTCCTTCCTTTGCGAGGTTACAAACGCTACGTACTATCTGAGTTAAGATAAAACGTCCCCTACTTTTAAGTATAGACATGAAAAGCCGCTTTGTTATAATACATAAGGCGAATTGCCTCCTACGTCAGAATACTCCTTAAGATTAATTTCTAGTTTACGTATTTTTTCAAGCAGTGTATTTATTTTTTTTCATAATTGGCAGATTTAATCTGAGATAGAATATCATTTTTTTGCATATCTAATTCCTGTAAATTATCACTAGAGTTAGAACTGGCAATTTATTGATCCAATTCCCATTTTACTGACTAACTCATTATTTTTGCGTTGCAGGGTGCGTGTTTGCTCCCTTAGATTTTTTAAGTTTAATTCAGGAGATTCTTCTTTTTTATTTGAATTTAAGTGTTCAAAAACATGAAATTTATCATTTGGCATAACATTATCTTTTTAAATTTATATTGTTTTAACGATCAAATTTATTTTTATCAGTTACTTCAAGATCATCAACTTTAGGTTTTTGCACCTCTTTAAACATTGCTTTAATGTTTTTAAATATTTGTGGAGCCTTAGCATCGTCAATTTTATTTTCTTTAGTTTTATAAACAATATTTAGCTATTGATTGATAAAGTCAAGAAATACAGTTACGACCGTTGATCATTAAATGAGAATGTCTTATAATCCGCGCGGTGAATATTAGGTGAATATGTGAACAAACAGCTAAGGGAACGTGGAATAGTGCGATTGTGGCTGCTACAGTTAGGCGCAGTATTAGTTTTTGCAGCGTTATGTGCAATAGTATATGGAGTTAATGCCGCAAGTTCAGCATTACTTGGCGGTATGGTCTGTGTTGTTCCTAATATATATTTTGCAAGAAAATTATTTAAGTATCAAGGTGCGCGATCTGCTAAACAGATAGTGAATAGCTTTTATAAAGGCGAAGCAGTAAAAATCATTTTGTCTATAGCGCTGTTCATGGCAATTTTTGTATGGGTTAAAATTACGCCATTGGCGTTTTTTATGTCATACATCATGATTTTAATGACGCATTGGTTTACTCCCTTGATTATTGTTAATAAACAAAATGGGCTCGAAAGTGACTGAAATGGTATCTAGCACAAATTACATTAAGCACCATCTAACGTACCTCACATATAATGTTAGTGAGATGAGAATGGGGTCAGGTGGTGGTTTCTGGACTTTGAATCTTGATACATTATTTTTCTCCTTAATTATTGGTTTTTTTATTTTTGTACTCATGTATTTTGCTGCGCGTAGGGTAACCACGGGCGTCCCTGGCAAGTTACAAAATTTTGCAGAGCTTATGTTGCAGTTTGCTGACAATCAAGTCAAAGATTGTTTCCATGGTTCAAGCAAGTTAATTGGTCCGTTGGCATTAACCATATTTATGTGGGTTTTCCTGATGAATTTCATGGATATCATTCCCGTGGATCTATTACCAATGTTGATGCAAACAAGTGGTGTGCACTACTTGAAAGTAGTGCCAACAAATGACTTAAATGTGACCTTTGGGCTTTCAATCACGGTATTTCTGCTGATTATTTTTTACAGTATTAAAATAAAAGGGACTAAAACGTTCATTAAAGAATTGACTTTACAGCCTTTCAATCATCCTGGATTTATACCGTTTAACCTTTTGCTTGAACTGGTTGGTTTAATTGCCAAACCTATTTCTTTAGCACTGCGGTTATTTGGTAATTTATATGCTGGCGAATTGATTTTTATCTTGATTGCCTTGCTCACTTTAAATGCTTCAATAACGTCACCTCTTGGTACAGTGACTTTAGGCATGGCTCAGTTTATTCTGGCGCTTGCTTGGTCAATATTCCACATTCTGGTAATTACATTGCAGGCATTTATTTTCATGGTGTTAACTATTGTTTACCTTAGTTTGGCACACGAAGAACATTAACTGATTTATTTTCATCATCCATTATTAAAGGGGATAAATATGCAAGCTGCTAGTTTAATAGCACAAGTTCAAAGTATGACCGTTATTGCGGTTGCATTGTTAATTGGTTTAGGTGCATTGGGCACAGCAATCGGGTTTGGGTTACTTGGTGGCAAATTTCTGGAAGGCTCAGCTCGTCAGCCTGAAATGGTGCCAATGCTCCAAGTAAAAATGTTCATTGTTGCTGGTCTGTTAGATGCTGTAACTATGATTGGAGTGGGTATCGCATTATTCTTCACGTTTGCAAACCCTTTCCTAAGCAACTTGGGTTGATTATAAATGATTGGGGCGCGCGAGCGCTCTGATTGTTGCAGGAGATATAACGGTGGACATTAATTTAACATTAATAGTACAAATGCTGGTTTTTGCAGCGTTTGTTTTATTTACCATGAAACTGGTTTGGCCTCCATTAGAAAAAGCTCTAGAAGAACGGCAAGACAAAATTGCTGATGGTTTATCAGCAGCTGAGCGAGGCCGCAAAGAGCTTGAGTTAGCACAACATCGTGTCAAAGATGAGTTAAAGCAAGCTAAAGCCCAATCAGCGGACATTATTGAAAAAGCACATAAACGTGCAGCACAGCTTATTGAAGAAGCTAAAGAAATGGCAAAACAAGAAGCGCAAATGCAGGCAAAATTGGCACAAGAACAATTAGTACAACAAGTGAATCATGCTAAAGAAGAACTTCGCAAACAAGTTGCTACCTTAGCAATAATGGGTGCCGAGAAAATTTTAATGCGTGAAGTGGACGCTAAAGCAAATACTACCCTGTTAGATAACTTGATAGAAGAGATTTAAAATGTCTGATAGCACGACCATTGCAAGACCTTATGCTAAAGCCATTTTTGAGTATGCTTTAGCAGAGAAAGAATTAGCTGAGTGGTCAGCACATTTGATAACGCTTGCACGAGTCGTGTTGAATTTTGAAGCCGCACAGTTTATTGAAAACCCTGTCTCTACAGTAGAGCAACATATTGAGTTATTGCAAGAAGTAATCAACGCGGGTTCCAATAATAATAAATCAATAAATAATTTAATTGCATTATTGGCTACAAATAAACGATTAATGCTGTTACCTGAGATTAGTGCTCTTTACGAGGTTCATCGTGCAGAGCAAGAAAAAATTCTGGATGTAGAGGTAAGCAGTTATTCTGACTTATCTGCAAAGCAGCAAGAACGATTAATCCAATCATTAAGTCAGCGCTTACAGCGCAAAGTCTCGTTAAAAATCAATATTGATCCTTCCTTGCTTGGTGGAGCAATCATTCGGGCAGGAGATTTAGTTATCGACGGCTCGGTTCGGGGCAAACTCAATAAACTTAGCACCGGCTTAGCCGCTTAATTTAGAGGATAATTTTCATGTCAGAACAAGTAGCGTTAAATCCTTCTGAAATCAGCGAATTAATCAGAAAGAAAATAGAACATTTTAGTGTAGTATCTGAAGCACGCAATGAAGGTACTGTTGTTAGTTTAAGGGATGGTATTGTCAGTTTGCATGGTCTTGAAGACGTCATGGCTGGAGAAATGATTGAATTTCCAGGTGGTGTTTATGGTTTGGCGCTTAATCTGGAACGAGATTCAGTGGGTGCAGTAATTCTTGGTGAATCCACCTTATTGGCTGAAGGCCAAAAAGGTAAATGTACAGGGCGTATTCTTGAGGTACCCGTAGGTAATGGACTTTTAGGTCGTGTAGTTGATGCTTTAGGTAATCCTATTGATGGTAAAGGTCCTATTAGCGCCTCAATCATGGCTCCTATAGAGAAAGTTGCCCCCGGGGTTATTGCACGTAAGTCAGTAGATCAACCGGTACAAACTGGGTTAATTGCAATTGATGCGATGGTACCCGTTGGTCGTGGGCAACGAGAGCTTATTATCGGTGACCGTCAAACAGGAAAAACAGCAATTGCAATTGATGCCATCATTAATCAAAAAGGTACAGGCGTTAAATGCGTCTATGTTGCCATTGGTCAAAAAGCATCGTCAGTTGCCTCAATTGTACGCAAACTTGAAGAGCATGGTGCATTAGAGCACACAATTGTTGTTGTTGCTGGTGCCTCTGACTCTGCAGCTCTGCAATTTATTGCTCCTTATGCTGGTTGCACCATGGGTGAATATTTCATGGAACGTGGTGAAGATGCCTTAATTGTTTATGATGATTTAACCAAACAGGCCTGGGCATATCGACAAATATCATTATTATTGCGTAGACCTCCTGGTCGCGAAGCCTATCCTGGAGATATTTTTTACTTACATTCACGTTTGCTGGAACGAGCAGCGAGAATCAATGCTGAAGAAGTAGAAAAACTAACTAAAGGCGAAGTAAAAGGTAAGACCGGCTCATTAACTGCTTTGCCAATTATTGAAACTCAGGCCGGTGACGTCTCTGCATTCGTACCGACGAACGTTATTTCCATCACCGATGGCCAGATCTTCCTTGATGTTGATTTATTTAACTCAGGTGTTCGCCCTGCGATTAACTCAGGCCTGTCTGTTTCGCGTGTTGGTGGTGCAGCACAAACCAAGATCATGAAAAAATTAGGTGGTGGTACTCGTTTGGCATTAGCTCAGTTTCGTGAATTAGAAGCCTTTTCGCAATTTGCTTCTGATCTTGATGATGCGACACGTAAGCAATTAGAGCGTGGACAACGTATTACGGAACTCATGAAGCAGAAACAATATTCGCCGTTCTCTGTAGCGGAAATGGGTGTTGCTTTATTTGTCGTTGAAAAAGGCTATTTAGATGATGTTCCATTAAATGAAATTGCCTCATTTGAAATGTCATTGCATGATTACATGCGTACATCGCATGCTGGATTGATGCAATCAATTAATGAAGAAGGTGCTTACGATAGCGACATTGAAGCAAAATTGAAGAATGCTGTTGAGGATTTTAAACGTACAGCAAGTTGGTAAATCAATTTAAGGCGAATTGAGATATGGCCGGAGCAAAAGAAATTCGTTCGAAAATTTCGAGTATTAACAAAACTCGAAAAATAACTCGTGCGATGGAAATGGTGGCAGCAAGCAAAATGCGTAAAACCCAGGATAGAATGCGCGCATCTAAGCCCTATGCTAACAAAATCTATAATGTGGTGAAGCACATCGCGCGCGCACACTCTGAATACAAACATTCATTCATGAGTAACCGTGACATTAATCGCATAGGTCTTATTGTTGTGACTACAGATCGGGGTCTATGTGGTGGTTTGAACGCAAATTTATTGCGAGAAACAGTGCGTACGATTCGTGATTGGAAGACCCAGGGCAAAGAAGTTGATATTGCAGTTATTGGACGTAAAGGACAGGCGTTTTTTAAACGGGTAGGCAGTAATGTGCTGGGCTCGAAAGATCATCTTGGTGATACACCGAGTATTAACGACACTATCGGTATCGTAAAAGTAATGTTGGATGCTTTTTATAATGGCACAATTGATGCCTTACATATCGTGTACAACGAATTTGTTAACACCATGACTCAAAAACCGTTGGTGAAACAATTACTACCATTGCCAAAGTCAGAGGAAGACAGTAAAACAATGGGGCATCATTGGGACTATATTTATGAACCTGATGCTAAAGAATTGTTAGATAATCTTTTAGAACGTTACATTGAATTACAGGTTTATCAGGCAGTAGTAGAAAATATTGCTTGTGAACAAGCAGCTAAAATGATTGCAATGAAAAGTGCAACTGATAATGCTGGTGATTTAATTAAAGAATTTCAATTGGCTTATAACAAAGCCAGACAAGCTGCGATTACACAAGAATTGGCAGAAATTGTTGGTGGCGCAGCCGCTTTATAAGAGGGTATATAATGAGCAGCTTAGGAACTGTAGTAGAAATTATTGGCGCGGTTGTGGACGTTGAATTCCCACGCGATTACGTCCCTAAAGTTAATGATGCATTAACACTTGTTGATGGTGACTTAGTTTTCGAAGTGCAACAACAGCTGGGAGACGGTGTAGTTCGTACGATTGCAATGGGAACAACCGATGGCTTGAAACGCGGATTAAAAGCAGAAAACACCGGCAATCCAATCCAGGTCCCCGTTGGTAAGAAAACACTGGGTCGTATTATGGATGTTTTAGGTCGTCCAGTTGATGAGGCAGGTCCTATTGATGCGGATGAGCATTGGGCAATTCATCGTAAGGCTCCTAGTTATGAAGAGCAAGCCGGTAGCCAAGAGTTATTGGAAACGGGTATTAAAGTTATTGATTTGCTGTGCCCATTTGCGAAGGGTGGTAAAGTGGGGTTGTTCGGTGGCGCCGGTGTGGGTAAGACAGTTAATATGATGGAATTGATCCGTAACATCGCGATTGAACACAGTGGTTATTCTGTGTTTGCCGGAGTGGGTGAGCGTACCCGTGAAGGGAATGACTTTTATCATGAAATGAAAGATTCCAATGTATTAGATAAAGTATCTTTGGTTTATGGTCAGATGAATGAGCCACCAGGTAACCGTTTACGTGTTGCTTTGACTGGTTTAACTATGGCAGAAAAATTTCGTGACGAAGGACGCGATGTATTGTTATTCATTGACAACATTTATCGTTATACTTTGGCTGGTGTTGAGGTATCCGCACTGTTAGGTCGTATGCCCTCTGCAGTAGGTTATCAGCCTACGTTGGCGGAAGAAATGGGTATGCTGCAAGAGCGTATCACTTCCACTAAAACAGGCTCTATTACTTCGATTCAGGCGGTCTATGTTCCTGCAGACGATTTGACGGATCCCTCACCAGCTACTACATTTGCTCACTTGGATGCAACTGTTGTCTTATCAAGGCAAATTGCTGAATTAGGTATTTACCCAGCAGTGGATCCTCTCGATTCTACTTCTCGCCAGTTAGACCCGTTAGTTGTTGGTCAAGAGCACTATGATACAGCTCGTCGCGTGCAACAAACTTTACAACGCTATAAAGAATTGAAAGATATTATCGCAATCTTAGGTATGGACGAATTATCTGAAGAAGACAAACGTGTTGTAACTCGTGCACGTAAAATTCAAAGATTTTTGTCACAACCTTTCTTCGTAGCCGAAGTCTTCACTGGTTCTCCCGGCAAATACGTATCTCTTAAAGATACGATTAAAGGCTTCCAAGGCATTCTTGCTGGTGAATATGATGACTTACCCGAGCAAGCATTCTATATGGTTGGTAGCATTGAGGAAGCAGTTGCTAAAGCGAAAACCTTATGAGGCAAGATAATATGACAATAACAACGCACTTGGATATTGTTAGCGCTGAACATGAAATATTTTCTGGTTCAGTTGAAATGATAGTTGCTACAGGGGAATTAGGTGAAGTAGGTATTACTGCAGGTCACGCTCCTTTGCTTACTGTCTTAAAACCAGGTGAAGTAAGACTTACTTTACCTGGTGGTCATCAGGATATTTATTATGTTCAAGGCGGTATGCTTGAAATACAACCAGATTGCGTCACTATTTTAGCTGATGTGGTAGAACGCGCTGATCATCTTGATGAAGCCGCTGCGATGGCTGCGAAAACACACGCAGAAGCAGCAATGGCTCATCAAAGTGCTGATATGGATTACTCTGTTGCTGCGATTGAATTGGCTCGTGCTGTGGCGCAAATTCGTGCTATTCAGAAAGTCAGAAAAATAGTTAAATAACTGCAAAAAATGAGACTATGTTTACAATTTTCCCTACATACTGGATAAAATGTCAGTAGTAGGGTCATGAGCTATTGCTAAAATTATTCTCAATCAAATTATTTCTAGAACTACATTTTTGGTATTTGTCTCATCGAATGGATAAATTTTTTACTATACTGTAAAACTATGGTGTCTCAGGGAAAATTATATGTTAAAAAAACTTATACCAAAAGTTTGCTATGCAGCTCTTTCTTGCTCTTCAAATTTTGTATTAACGCAAAGCATTAAAAAAATTATGCTGCCAGATGGTGGTCGTCTCAGCAGTTTTTGGCAAGAAATGCGCATTTTTAATACTGAACGTGAAGCAAGAATATATATGGAAGAAATATTATCAAAAAATAACTATACCGAGGAACGTTTGAGATATGATTTATCACAATTCTCTTTCTTTGTCCCTGAAGTGAATAGGAAGGAACTTAAAGATAATGCCTATTGGATTTTAACCATGAAAGGCAAAAAAGAAGATATAGAAAAATTAATTTTGGATTGTCACGATAAATTTAAATTAGCAGAGCATGTTTTATTAGCATCTAATGCGGCAAGTAATCAACTTCTCGATAGAGAAAAGTTAATTGAAGAAAAATAGAGAGAAAAAAATTTCTCCAAATTAGCGAACGTACCTGAAGTTTTTTTGAACACCATTTAATCTTGCTTATTTTGTAAATAAACATCACTTATTTTTAATTGACCAGACGTGTGAAGTTGATGTGCAATTATTCGAGTTAGGTAATCAAATTCTATATTAACCCATTGTTCTATGGTTAATCCTCCCAATGTTGTTTTTAATAGGGTATGGGGAACCAACATTAATTTAATACGCTGATTCGCAACAGAATTAATTGTAAGGCTTACACCCTCCACAGTAATACTTCCTTTGGGGATCAAATACAATAAAGCATTGGCATCAAATCCACTTAATTCAAATTCAACATAATCATTCAGGTGTTTTATATCATGTACTTGGGCAATAGCATCTACATGTCCACTAACATAATGTCCACCGAAACGTGTTGATGCAAGCATTGCTCGTTCAAGATTAACTAAATCTTTGGAGGCAAGATTTGCTAAAGCAGTACATTGTAAAGTTTCAGGAGAAACATCAAAATTTAATTGAGTTTTTTCTGAGGATAATAAGGTTAAACACGCCCCATTTACTGAGATGCTTTCGCCAACTTGCAAATGTTCAAAATCTGCTGAAATAACTAAACGGTTAGCACCATTATAATTTTGGTTACTTAGTACCTCACCCATTGTCTCTATTATTCCAGTGAACATTCATCTACTCCTGACTCAAATGAGTTCTTCGTTCTTGCATTGTTTCCACACTATTTATCACCGTTTGCCGGCAAATTTCTTGCATCACCGGGATGTCTCTCAAGGGCGTACCCTGATGAATGGTATATGCAATGAGAAAACTATCCCGCCATACTTTTTCATTCTTGCGCTCTTTAGCTTTCATCCACAAAGCAATCCATAAAAAGTGAAATTGCCATCGATTACGATTGAATTCCATTTCTTCAATAAATACGGCATTCATAGCTGTTTCCAGGCGGCATACTCTAATTCCATCCACATAACTACTATTGTGATTAACTAGTTTATCAATTAAAGCATTTTCCAAATACCAGGACTCAGTAAACGATTTATTTTTCAGCCAGGCTTTTGAACGTTGTAAGGATTTTAAAATTACCTCTTGAGTAAATGGAATGATTTCTATGCTAAGTTGATTAAAAAGATCCTCTACATTCAGTTTATGAGGGCGAAAACGTACACCCAATAATTCCTGAATCTCTAAAAATTGCACGCGTGGAATTTCATTGTGCTCAATTGTCAGAGCTAAAAAGTGTTCAACCATCATTATAAAATAAGCTAAATCCACATCACGTAATGTGACGTTTTCATCAAAAGCTTGCTGGTAATAATTGACTACTTCTCTTATGGAAATGATTGGGGTTATCCATGCATCTTTTAAACCTAAATCATATTTCAGTAATAAACCACAGAGTCTGTTCTTTTTATTTTTTCGAGCATGAATAAAAATGCCTTGTGAACCTGTCCCATCAACTTCTGTAGCTTTGATCTTAGCCGTCGCTTTTTCAGGGTCAGGAGCAAATACGACGCCTTTTTTACGTTGAATCTTGATCCAGCTATTAAATAAAGTATGATATTTTTCTGGGTACCAACTCATAATGGTTTGCAAACGAGAAAGTGAATTTGATGAAAAGGTAACCTCATTAATAATCATGTTCAACGTTTCAATTGCCACTTCACGCACTTCGGTTTTCGGATGCAGCAAAGTAAATAAACCAATATCTGCACCTTCCTCAATGTTGTACAAATCCAGAATTAAATCGCTAAAAAAATCTGCTGGCATAGCGTAACTTTGTGCAAAAAAATTTTCTGCAATTTCAAATATAGAAAGATCAGACAATTCATGTATTAAATCACGAATAGCATCTAAATGAGAGAGTGGCTCCCCATCACTTATATTTTCTTCTTGATTAGCTAAATCAAAATAAGCATTTTTTAATTCATTAGTTAATTCAACGTGAGCCTCATAAAAAGAATTTAATATGGGTAACCAAAAACTAAGTGAGTGTTTTTGTGAGTTAATAATTTCGGCTAAATGATTCATTAATTGATTTAATTGTTTTGCACTTATTTTATTACCCGCATCTGCAGCTCCCCGCAGCTGTGCTACACAGATATCCAAGGCAAAAACACAGGCTGAATAAGCAGAAAGTTCTTCATCAAGCTGCTCGTCCAGGTTATTAATAATATTAATTAATTTAAAAGAAAGTTCTGGTTGTTGAAAAAATAATGTATATAACTGAGGTTCCGGATCTCCTTGTTGTTCAAATAAGGTGGCCATCTCAGAAAGTAAATGGTGCAGCTCTGGTGAGTCATTGGTCATATCTTTTTAGGTACCTGTCTTGGCTTTCCTTCATTATCAATTGCGACAAAAACAAAAACACCTTCAGTTACTTGATAGGGTTCATTTTGTGTTGCTGGAAGTGCCCATACTTCTACCTTCATGGTCATGGAAGTAGTGCCCTGTTTAATCACTGTAACATAACAACTGATTAGATCGCCCACATGCACTGGTTTTAAAAAAGACATCGAATGAATCGCAACGGTTGCAACTCGTCCCATAGCCAATTTTTTTGCTAAAACACCAGCGGCTAAATCCATCTGTGAGACGATCCAACCACCAAAAATGTCTCCATTAGCGTTAGTACTTGCAGGCATTGCCAATGTTTGGATAGTTAGTTCACCTTTTGGGGAGGTAATCATTGTTCACCATCATAATTAATTACGTATTAATTTAGCTAAAGCATCTGCCATTGCCGTATTAAAAATAGTCTTTTTAATAGGCTCTGCTTTTTTAGCGAGTTCAGTTTTTTTCTTATGCTCTATTTTTCTGACTTCCGGCTGCTTTTTAACTTCAGGGGCCTTCGTTTTTTTCTTTATTATAGGTGCTCTCAAAGACTCATCTTCTAATTTCATGCTCAAACTAACACGTTTTCGTTCTTTATCTATTTCAACTACTTTAACAGTTACAATATCACCTGCTTTGACAATCGCATGGGGATCATTAATATATTTGTTAGTCATTGCAGAAATATGTACTAAACCATCCTGATGTATGCCAATATCTACAAATGCACCAAAATTAGTAACGTTGCTCACTACTCCTTCAAGGAGCATGCCTTCATGTAAGTGATTGATGTTTTCAATACCCTCTTTAAACTGCGCGGTTTTAAATTCCGGTCGTGGATCACGGCCGGGTTTTTCCAGTTCTCGTAATACATCTCTGATGGTAGGCAAACCATATTGTTCATCAACAAAGTTGCTTGCGTTTACGCTGTGTAATACGTCCTTATTAGCAATAAGCTGTAGAACGTCTATGTTCTTATCAGAGCTAATTTTTTTTACCAAAGGATATGCTTCGGGATGAACGCAAGAGGCATCTAAAGGATTATCCCCATTCATGATGCGTAAGAATCCTGCAGCTTGTTGAAAAGCTTTTTCTCCCATACGATTAACATTTTTTAATTGCATGCGGTTACTGAACGCTCCGTGTTCATTACGATACTGAACGATGTTTTTTGCCAATGACTCATTAAGACCGGAAACATGTGATAACAGCGCTGCGGAAGCAGTATTTACATCAACCCCTACAGCATTTACGCAATCTTCAACCACGCCATCAAGACACCGACTAAGACGAGTTTGATTCACATCGTGTTGATATTGACCTACACCAATCGATTTTGCTTCTATTTTTACTAATTCAGCTAATGGATCTTGAACACGTCTTGCGATAGAAACCGCCCCTCTTAAAGTGACATCTAAATCAGGGAATTCTTGCGTTGCAATTTCTGATGCTGAATAAATAGAAGCACCTGCTTCACTAACGAGGACTTTAGTTAGATTTAAGTCAGGATACATTTTTATTAAATCTGCAATTAGGCGTTCTGTTTCACGCGAACCTGTACCATTACCGATACTTATAAGGTTTACATGGTATTTTGCTGCTAATTTTGCTAAATCTGTAATGGATTGATGCCATTCATTGTGTGGGGAAAATGGGTAAATGATGCTGTAATCAAGAAGCTTGCCTGTTGCATCTATAACTACTGTTTTAACTCCAGTTCTGATTCCTGGATCAAGGCCGATTGTAATTTGCGGGCCGGCAGGAGCTGCAAGTAGTAAGTCACGCAGATTTCTGGAAAATACTTTGATCGCTTCTTCATCAGCATGTTCACGTAAACGTGTCAATAATTCTAACTCAAGCTTGGTAAATAATTTCATCTTCCAAGTTAAACGCAGGGTTTCAAGCAACCAACTATCTGCAGCTCGTTGGTTATCCACAAAATTAAAATAAGCGGCCAGTTTATCTTCGCCATAAGAGGAATCATGTTCTTGCAGGGCTAAACCAATTTGCAGCACACTTTCACGACGGCCTCGGAATAAAGCCAAAGCACGATGTGAAGGAATCTTTTTAATGACTTCAGTATAATCAAAATAATCGGAAAATTTATTTATTTTTTCTTTTTTCTTTGAACTGCCAACTGATTTGACTACAGCGTGTTGCCATAAATATTCACGTAATTCATTTATCAGGTCAGCATCTTCAGCAAAATACTCCATTAATATATGTCGAGCACCTTCTAATGCTGCTTTTGCATCGTCAACACCTGATGTTGCGTTAATAAATTGTACGGCATATGCTTCAGGTTCTAAAGTAGGGTCGTTCCAGATTGCTTTAGCTAAGGGTTCCAAACCTGCTTCTATGGCGAGTTGTGCTTTGGTACGCCGTTTTGGTCTAAAGGGTTGATATAAATCTTCAAGACGAGTTTTGGTGTTTGCCGAAAAAATACTTTTCTCTAATTCTAGAGTCAGTTTTTCTTGTTCACGAATGGAGTGTAATATTACTTGGCGCCGTTCATCTAATTCACGTAAATAAAGCAAACGTTCAGCAAGAAAACGCAATTGTATATCGCCTAATCCTTCAGTAGCTTCTTTACGGTAACGGGCAATAAAAGGCACCGTTGCTCCCTCATCCAGCAAACGAATTGTTGTTTCTACTTGCGCCACTTTGACTTTAAGTTCTTGCGCAATAATCGCTGCTGACGTCAACATCTCTTGAGTCATTTACTTCCCCGAAAAACATGATAAAAATCGTCTTATTATTACTCAACAGTTACTGATTTTGCAAGATTACGTGGTTGATCCACGTCAGTACCTTTAGCAACTGCAACATGATAAGCCAATAACTGTAAAGGAATTGTATAAACCATTGGCGCAATCCAGGAACTACAAGAAGGAACCTTTATTAAACGGGCACCATTTGTTTTCCAGGTCTGCGCATCATCAACGAAGACAAAAAGCTGACCACCGCGTGCACTCACCTCATGTAAATTAGATTTTAATTTATCTAACAGTTCATCATTAGGTGCAATGGCAATTACGGGCATGTCATTATCAACTAAAGCTAATGGGCCATGCTTTAACTCACCAGAGGGATAGCCTTCTGCATGAATATAAGAAATTTCCTTAAGTTTCAGTGCACCCTCTAAAGCCACTGGATATTGTACTCCTCGACCTAAAAATAAGGCATGTGTTTTATTAACAAATAAAGAGGCTAAATCTTCAATTTCTTCGTTCATTTGTAATACACGATCACAACAAATAGGCAATTCCTCTAATTGATGTATTATTTCCTGTGCTCGTTCATCATGACACAAAACAGCCGCTAGCATTAAAAATGCGGCTAATTGAGTAGTAAATGCTTTAGTGGATGCTACACCAATCTCAACACCAGCTCGTGTTAAAAAAACACAATCCGCTTCACGTACCAAAGTACTCGTCGCTATGTTACAAATAGCTAAGCTGCCTAAATAATCCAGAGATTTTGCTTTGTACAGAGCAGCTAAAGTATCTGCTGTTTCACCTGATTGAGATACTGTAATAAACAAAGTATTTTTAGGTACAACTACATCACGATAGCGATATTCACTGGCAATTTCAACTTGCGTAGGTAAGCCTGCTAAAGATTCCAACCAATATTTGGCAATCATCCCAGCATGATAACTGGTTCCACAGGCAACGATATGAATTTGTTTCACTAAAGGAAATATGTGAGATGCGCGCTCACCAAAACTGGATTTAAGTACTTCAAGACTACATATGCGTCCTTCTAAAGTATCTGCAAGCACACGAGACTGCTCAAAAATTTCTTTTAGCATAAAATGACGATAAGGTCCTTTACTTACTGTTTCAGAATTACTGGTTAAAAAATGCGTGGGGCGCTGTACTGGAACTAGTGATGCATCATATACTGATATTTGTTTTGCGGTCACAAGGGCGCTATCCCCTTCTTCTAAATATATTACTGATTGAGCAAAAGATCTTAAAGCAATACTATCCGAAGCAATGAAGTTTTCACTAATACCTAATCCCAGGACTAAGGGACTGCCTTTACGTATTGCAACTAATTCAAATGGGGATTGTTGATGGATTACTCCTAAAGCAAAAGCCCCATGCATGTCGGCAGCTGCAGCGTGTACCGCTTTCAATAAATTTTTGGATTTTTGATAATAATAATGAATTAAATGAACAGCAACTTCGCTATCTGTTTCTGAGGTAAAAATATACCCTTTTGCTACTAATTTTTGTCGTAAATGATCATGATTTTCAATAATACCATTATGAACTAATGCAATTTCACCATGTGATAAATGAGGATGTGCATTTTGCTCAGAGGGCTTACCATGAGTTGCCCAGCGTGTATGTGCAATACCGGTATTACCTGCAATGGCTGTTTCCAGCATTGTATCAGACAGATTCTGTACTTTGCCCTGAATTCTCACTCGCTTTATATGAGAATGGGTATCAATTACTGCAATTCCGGCAGAATCATAACCCCGGTATTCCAAACGATGCAGACCTTCTAATAAAATTTTACTGACATCCCTTTCAGAAACCGCTCCCATAATGCCGCACATAACCTACTCCTCGTTTTAACAACCGTGTTACGGACAAATTAAGATAACTACCAAAAAATAAGAATTATGCCATAAATAGTTTTAAATCACTAAAGCTATTATAGATTCTATTGAACATAGAACCTATGTTCGAACGCTATGCATCGAGATGGTTTTGATAAGTTACTGAATACCTATGATATCTCATCATAATCTGTAGATAAAAATGCAGACATCTTTGGCAGGAGCAAGTTCGTCATTCCGAACGCAGTGATGGATCTGATACCGGTACATAGCCACTTTCAGGAGATCTCTCACTGCGTTTGGGACAATGATGCCCTACTTATTATTAGTATGATCTCTGTTTAATTTGTGTCAATAAATTTGTGCTAATTAAGATATTATTGTTACATTTTTATGCTGACGATAAAAAAATCTAATGAACTTTATAATCTATGTTGGTAATAACCCATGACTTAGACAAAAGTAAGAATGCATTTTATTGATGCCTATTGCTTAAATTGTGAGTAAGTGGTAATTTTTACTGAATTTTTTTAGTTACAATTTGGGTAGCACAATGAAAGAAATAGTCATCGCTGCATTTTATAAATTTGTTTTTTTAGCAGACTATGAAATAATCCGTGAGCCATTATTGGCTAAAATGCAGGAAAATAACATTAAAGGCACCATTATATTAGCCTCTGAAGGAATTAATGGGAGTTTTGCTGGCTTCCGTGAAGACATGACTTGTTTTTATCAACTGCTTCGTCAAGACGAACGTCTGGCAGATTTAAATTTTAAAGAAACTTTTGATAAAGAAAATCCTTTCGAAAAATCCAAGGTTAAACTTCGCAACGAAATTGTTACTATGGGGATCAAGAATGTGGACCCATTGCATTCTGCCGGGACCTATCTTGATCCAGAACAATGGAACACCTTAATTAAGGATCCTGATGTACTTGTCATTGATACACGTAACGATTATGAATTTGAATTAGGTACGTTCAAAAATGCCATTAATCCAAGTACAGAAAATTTCAGAAATTTCCCTGAATATGTTGAAAAGCATTTGCTGGATAAAAAAGACAAAAAAATTGCCATGTTTTGCACTGGTGGTATACGCTGTGAAAAATCAACGGCCTATTTAAGAGATTTGGGCTTTCCCAATGTTTATCATCTGCATGATGGTATTCTGAATTACATTGAAAAAATGCCTCAGGGAGAGTCTCTTTGGGAAGGTCAATGCTTTGTTTTCGATAATCGAGTAGCAGTTGACGAACACTTAGAGCGTGTTTATCCTCAATTACCATTGGATTATAAACACGATCGCGTGAAGGAATAAGCGCAACAGGCATCTTAAATATGACAAGTAAAAAACAATCTGATTCAACCATTGTATTGAATCGAAAGGCAGGTTTTGATTATTTTCTTGAAGATCAGTATGAAGCAGGTCTTGTACTTGAAGGCTGGGAGGTTAAGAGTTTAAGAGCAGGAAAAATTAATTTGTCTGATGCTCATGTTATTCTTAAATATGGTGAAGCATTTTTATTGGGAGCTCAGATTCAGCCTTTGCTGACTGCATCAACACACAATATCCCGGATCCCACTCGAACACGCAAGTTATTGTTAAATCGAAAAGAATTGAATCATTTAATTGGTGGTGTAGAGCGGCAAGGTTATACCATTGTACCTTTGTCATTGTATTGGAAAAAAAATAACATAAAAATAAAAATTGCACTGGCTAAAGGAAAAAAAGAGCATGATAAACGCGATACGATTAAAGATAGGGAGTGGCAAAGAGATCGTTCACGCATCATGAAAAATACGGGGAGAGATTAATGAATATAGGTGAACCGGTCGCCAATTTTGCATTTGTCGCAACGAGTGGATTGAATGCTAATCTACATAATTACAAGGGCCAGTATGTAGTACTTTATTTTTATCCTAAAGACGCAACTCCGGGTTGCACTACAGAAGGTCAGGATTTTAAAGAGGCTTATTCCCAATTTCAAAAAATAAATACACAAATCTTTGGGATTTCTCGTGACTCTTTAAAATCTCATGAACGCTTTAAAACCCAACAGAACTTTCCTTTTGAATTAATTAGTGATTCGGAGGAGCAATTATGTCAATTGTTTGATGTAATTAAGATGAAGTCCATGTATGGTAAACAAGTGCGTGGCATTGAACGCAGTACATTTGTTATTGATCCTGAGGGAAAACTGGCATACGAGTGGCGTAAAGTAAGCGTGAAAGGACACGTTCAGGAAGTCCTCAACGCACTAAAATTAACCGCTTAACCTCAAAAAGCGGTTAAATTAAGGAATATCCAGCAACAGTGTTATTAGAATGATTTATATTCCGTAACCAAGAGATTTCGATTGCTGTAAGCTAGGACTTCTTTCGTCAAGCGACACTAAATAACAAACTATTACGAATGGTTTTTTCGTTAATTTAGGCATTGTGTGCATGGTAGCTGCAAGGCAATGGGCTTAAATCGTAAAGAATAGGCATGCATTAATCCAAAAACAAAAATATTGTTCTTGACTCAACTATTTAGCCTTAGCACAATGAGAGTTAACACAAAGGATATTACTCTTCTCGGGGTGAGGCGAATCATGGATACTGACAATGTAATTAAAAAACTGTTTATACTTGATACCAACATTTTAATGAGTGATCCAACGGCCATCTATCACTTTGAAGAACATGATATCTATTTACCAATGGTGGTTCTCGAAGAACTGGATAGCCACAAAACAGGGACTTCCGAAGTTGCTCGAAACGTGAGACAAACCAATCGCATGTTAGTGGAGCTGATGAGCAAAACCTCTCATGAACAAGTGGTGTCCGGCCTACCCATACCCACTTATATTAACTCAAATAAGAAAAATACCAGTGGAAAACTCTATTTTCAGACTGATGAGTTTGATCAGGTTATACCAAGCACGCTACCCGGACATAAAGTAGATAACACCATTCTAGCAACAGCATTAGGACTACAAAAAAAATATCAGGGTAAAAAACAGGTAATTATTATCTCTAAAGACATTAACTTGCGCATCAAAGCAGGTATTCTTGGAATTCTTGCAGAAGATTATTACAATGACCTGGTCCTTCATGATGTTAATCTTTTACATCAAGGTCTACACATACTGGATAACGATTTTTGGGATACCCACGCTAAAGACATAGGCTCATGGCAAGAAAGTGGTAAAACGTTCTATAAAGTTGCTGGCCCTTTGATCAGTCAATGGAATCCTAACGATTGCATTAGCACGGAAGATAATCAACTTCATGCCATCGTAAAAAAAATGGAAAAAGATCATGCCATTATTCAATTAGTGCGTGATTACTCTCAATCAAAACATTCTGTATGGGGAATTAATGCCAAAAACCGCGAACAAAATTTTTCCCTAAATTTACTTCTAGATCCCGATATTGATTTTGTTACCTTACAAGGGCCTGCGGGCACGGGCAAAACATTATTAACCATTGCGGCTGGTTTAACTCAGGTTATGGATCAAAATCGTTACAGCGAGATTTTAATGACTCGTGTCACTATTCCTGTGGGCGAAGACATTGGTTTTTTACCGGGTACGGAAGAGGAGAAAATGACACCCTGGATGGGGGCATTAATGGATAACTTGGAAGTATTGCATAGTTCACAAGTCGGTGGCAGTTTTGGACGGGGTGCTACGCAGGATTTATTACAGAACAAAATTAAAATACGTTCATTAAATTTTATGCGTGGTCGTACGTTTTTGAATCGTTACATTATTATCGATGAAGCGCAAAATTTAACTGCAAAACAAATTAAAACCTTAGTTACCCGGGCTGGCCCTGGAACTAAAATTATATGTCTTGGCGACATTAAACAAATTGATACTCCTTATTTGAGCGAAACTACATCCGGATTAACATTTGCTGTAGATCGTTTTAAACATTGGGAACACAGCGCGCATATGAGTCTAACTCGTGGAGAACGTTCAAGACTTGCATTCTATGCGGCAGAACATTTATAGTATGCGTTTTATGGGGATGCACCATGTCTGATCAAGCCATCACTTTTGATGATGTTCTACTTGTTCCTTCTTATAACCATCATGAGTCGAGAAGAGTGGTAGATACTCGCAGTTCTGATCGATTAAATAAATTAACTCTGGAACTTCCGATCATCAGCTCCAATATGGATACCATTACGGAAAGTGCTATGGCTAATTTTATGTCAAGTAAAGGGGCTATGGGGGCGTTACATCGTTTTATGACTGTTGAAGAAAACATTAAGGAATTTAAACGGTGTACCGGCATTGTTTTTGTTTCCATTGGGTGTACTGCTGCGGAATTAGAACGCGCTGAAGCACTACGCGATGCTGGAGCTGATTATTTCTGTGTTGATGTTGCTCATGCTCACGCTAAATACGTGGGTAAAACCCTAAAAGTCTTACGTCAAATACTGCATGATCGTTGCATTATGGCAGGCAATGTCGCTACTTATGCCGGTGCTGATTATCTTGCTTCTTGCGGAGCGGATATCATTAAAGCGGGTATTGGTGGTGGCTCTGTGTGCAGCACGCGAATTAAAACAGGTTTTGGAGTACCTATGCTAACGTGCATTCAAAATTGCTCTCGCTCAGATCGTTCAATTGTTGCTGATGGCGGGATAAAAACCTCAGGTGACATAGTCAAAGCTTTGGCTTTTGGTGCTGATTTCGTGATGATTGGTGGAATGTTGGCCGGTACGGCACCTACTCCAGGGGCGGTGATTGAAAAAAGTGATGGTACGAAAGTGAAACATTATCGTGGCATGGCTTCTAAAGAAGCACAAGAAGATTTTTTGGGTGAAATGCATGAATGGAAAACAGCGGAAGGAGTTGCTACCGAAGTACCCTTCAAAGCAGACCCGGATGCAATTATTAATGATATAGTCGGTGGTTTACGATCAGGTCTTACTTATGCAGGTGCCGATACCGTCAGTGAATTGCAGCGTAAACTAAATTATGTGGTAGTCACACAAGCAGGGCGTATGGAAAGTTTACCACATAAGCTATTAGAACGGTAGGTTGTCTGAATGTCAAAAAAGCTTCTAGTTTCTGATTAGGGGCCTTTTATGCTTGCAGTTGACTTTAAATCAGCTTCTGCTGAAGGTTGTTTCGTAGCAGACTGCTGGTTTGCTTTATCATTAGCGGATAAAGCCTTGGGAAGAGCAACTTCCTTCATAGGATCTGTAGCCGTGTCAGGTCCCTGTTCTAATTTGGTCCTTTGAGACGATTTGGATTCTGAGGGTGTAACGGCCTTGGAGTTAGCTCCCATATTCATTACTTGCGAAAAGGATTTAGTAATTTTGTCTTTAAGATCAGAAACAAACTTTACCAGACCTGAGTTTGCTACTTTATTCATTTTATCATCGACTGAATCTTTCATAAAATCGGTGGCTTCTTTAAGCGCATCGTTAAGAGTTTTCATCGGTCCAGTGTTTTGTAAACCATCCCATCCTGCTTGGCCTATACCTTTAATAGAATCGGTTATTTGTTTATTTGTCTCTTGCACGAATTTACCCAGATCATCTACCATCTCCTGCATTGGATCTTTCTTACTTTTTTTATTACTATCTTCTTGGACACCAGGTTGTTGAAGCTTTTCCATCGTTCCTTGCAATGCTTTATCATCTTTCTTGTCAATATCATCATCACTTGTTGCTTCAGGGCGTGGTGTCGTCGGTGTAGCTGGTTGCAGCGGTTGATTTGGCAACTCGGCATTACTATCTAACGCTTGTTGTTGCTTTACATCTTTTTCATTAGAGCTCATAATTAAACCTCAATCACCTATCTTTACATATAAGATAGCACATTATTACAAGTAATGTTCTTTTTTTTAGCCAATGAAGAGGGTGGAAACTCTGGAGCTGTCAAAATTTTCGGACGGTTTTTAATCGTTTTTTTACTTTATACAAGAAAATTTTATTTACAATTTCATCCAGAAAATAAAAATTCAATTACACCCATTAAAACACACTAAATTTAATGTTTTTTTAGAATTTTCATCCAAATGATGCTTATACTTTGAATGACTGTTTATTTTTCAGTAAAAGGAATAGACAGAAAAAAGTTGCACATATAGAGGAGTCTTTTGGGTTTGTTGCTAAAAGTTGCCTACTAAGATAGGATTTTCATTTACTTTAAGACCTCTCCTTTAACGTACAATTTACATTAATTTTGCAAAATAAGGATCTATGAATAAAAATGATTTTCGTTACATGCGTCGAGGAAAACAGTTATTTGATCTAAAGAAAAATGATTTTTCGCTAATAAAATCAATAAATCAATATAGGAGAAAAATAGATCGGGCTGTAGTACTTTTGCATGGATTTTCATCTTCTCCCGCTGTTTATCGTTATCTTATTCCGCAATTAAAAAATTATGATGCAATTATTTGTCCTGCACTACCAGGACATGGTGCGAGTATTGAATCATTTGCACAAGCGACAGCAGCAGATTGGCTTGCACTTACTAGAGAAGTTTGCGATCAGCTATTTAAGAAGTACACCAAGGTTGATATTGTAGGATTATCTCTTGGAGGACTAATTGCATGTAAATTGAATGAGTATTTTGCTTTTAACCATATGTTTCTTTTAGCTCCTGCATTAGAATTAAATATGAACGTGAATGTCTATTTAAAATTAGTAATAATGTTACACCATTTGGGTTTTAAAGAAATCCGTGGTGCTGCGGGCAATTTGGTTACGGATAAGTATGCAGAAATTTCTTATAAAAAATTACCACTTACGGCAGTGATTGAACTGTTTAATTTGGTACTGCATCACCAATGGATAGCTCCCAAAGTACCAGTAGATCTTTTTTTGGGCGTTCATGACAATGTAGTTTCTTCAGCAAAAGTAGGGCAGTTATTCGCTAATTTAGCTAATGTTTCCATCCACTGGTTAAAAAACTCAGCCCATGTCTTGGCTTTGGATAATGATTTAAACTACATTGTTAATTGTATTAATAACACAGTATAGTTATCCTTGTCCGCTATGGAAATTGTTTATTATAACGATCAAAGTCACGTAGATTACTACGATCCCATTCACGCATGTCTAATACAGAACCTTTATAGGCCATAAAGTCTTCACGAGTGTTAGAGAGATTATAATAATAAATATTACTTCGATCTGTAGCTAAAGTGCTTTGATGGTTGACTGAGGAAATTTCAGCCACCGAGTGCCCATGTGTTTTCACAAAACTACGTTGAGCACGTAAGAAACGACCTTTAAAGTAAGCATTTCCCCAAAGTTCTACGTCCAATTTATTGACCGTACCAGCCAATTGAATACGTGCCTTGTTTTTGCCTCTAATAGTTAGTACATCACTTTTTAGCCAATACAAACTGAACCACGTAGATCCATCGACTATTAAATTACTTATATTGGCCACACCAGTTAATAGTACCTTGGGATTACCCTTTAAATTGATTTGTAGGTTCTGGCTATTAATTCCATTAATAACAGTTAAACCCTTGCCGACTATATCGAGTCGGCGCAAACCAAGAGAACCAGCTAATTTGGTGGTTCCATTATTTACCAAATAAAGATCGAGCATAGCAGAATGTAACTGGCTACCATCAACTAAACCGATCCCTTCATAGGTAAAACTATTTAAAAACTGTCCTCGAATGTCCGCATGAACTGCACCATGATGTGGGTAGCCTTTGCCTAAAGACAGATAGAAAGTATTTTCTGATACTTCAGCATTAATCTTAGCTAAATCACGAGGATCACCTCTTAGAATCACTTGCGGTTTTTTATATCCAGTATGTAAAGTAACATTAATTTGTCCTTGTACTTCCACCCGATTAAACGGGGTAAGTTGTTTATATTGTGTTGTGCTTTTATAAGATAAAGCTTCGGCAGAAACAGGAGATTTTGAGGTATCATTAGGCGCACAAGAAGCTAAAAAAAAGACAAATAAAATCAGCAAATAACAATGCTTTAACATATTCTTTAATTCCTATATCGATCATTCCTCTAATGTAGAGGAAGTTCTTACAATGTACAAGCCGGCATAGGTGATAACCAACCAGGTTTCATTAGATATTGTTTGAAATACTATTCCGAAACAACGTGGCTTCGAAAGAAGTCTTTTTTTTATCGTAGTAGATTCAGGGTTTTTCTTAAGATTATACATAGGTCAATTTTAAATTTAAAAGACAGTTTTATAATTTAAATTTAATCTACTTGTTTTTTAATGATAATCTAAGTACGTCCCTGAAGTTTTTTGCAAGAGGTTTTAAATACAAGGGGGTAGATCGTGATGAAATTAAAAATCTGAGCTCGATCGAAGATTAAATGGTGTTCAAAAAAACTTCTGGGACGTTACCTAATAATAAATAGGAATCAAATGGACTGTCGACAAAGTATAACGGGTCAGGCTATTGTGGCCTTAAATTAAAATGTTTCACGAGAAACATAAGCATATTTCAGTGAGGTGCATTGCTGTTATCTCTCTGCTTTTCTTCTACCTCTTCCTCATCTTCTTGAGCCGGTGATTGTTTTGCCTCCTTTTTAAGTACGGAACTAAAATCAAGGACGGGTGGTTCTGGAGATTCCTGGATTAGTCTACGTAGGGCTTTACTTACATTATCTTCTTTCTCGTGATTCTGCAGATATCTATTCTTTGCAGCATCCAGTTTCTGCTCAAATTTAACCCGCTCTTCTTTTTTGTACCGATTGTGAAAATAGCCGGCTATTGGAAATCCAATAATCCCCGCTAGCACGCCCATAATGCCCATTTTTGCTTTCATGTAGGCAAAAAAACCCATGTGTTCAGGCCCATCCAAAGCGCGCATCATTAGTTTCGTCAATCCTATATGAGCCTGCATGTAACCTGCGTTTTTTTGATGTAAATGATTCAGGTTTTTTTCTTCGGCACAATTTCGATTCAATAAACCTATAAGCCCTCTTTTTGCATTAACTTTAGCTGCAGCACCTTGATCCACCACACTAATTAGTGAGACAGCGGACTGTAAATTATGATCATACTTTTTATCTATGTGTTGTTTTAATGCGGTAGCTTTTTCTGTAACCTTTTGGGGGCTGGCGTTAGCAAGTGCTAACAGCGCGCGAACAATAGGATCATTTGGATTATGAACCACACTGTCTAAAATAGAAACACGACCAGCAATAGATTGCGCACGTTCATTGCCGCTTTTACAACCGCCAATCGAGGCTTGCTCAACAAAAACAGACAACGACTGAAAAATTTTTGCATAGCGATGCTGATAATGCAAATTATTGGCCATCATGATTTTTAAAGCATCTTTTGCTTGATTTACTCGGTCCAGTGTACTGATATCTTCTCGCGAATTGGGATGCTTCCAATTCTCTTTGATGTTCTGAATTTGCGCTATTACCTGTTTACCGGTCGCTGATTGCGAAAAAAACGATTCACGATTCTCTGATGCTAAATAAGTTTTATAGTGTTCAAAAACGGAATATATTTTTTCTTTTTGATCTTCATCGTCGTTTTCATTAACCAAATTGTGCAACATGGCCATTTCAGCCATCAATGTAGCCTCTGTTTTTAAGTTATTGCCATCGTAACCTAATACATCGCCAAATCCGTTAACAGATATATTTTGTACAAAACAAAATACTGGAGATTCTTCCTTCAATTGACGAGCATTGTACAGATGCGCACCGACCAAAATAAAACCAGCCCCCTGCGATTGTTTGTTTTTTCCACCCTCAAAGCGATCGTTTAGTGCCGTTAACAAATTATAAGTGAATGCTTTATTATTTACAGGGTTTTTGCTAAGTGCATCAGCCATCTTATAATTACTTTGTAAATGAGCAAGTTTTTCCGCTACATCTTCACTCGCCTCGCTCTGTGTGATTCCACTCTTACCCGCTTCTTTATCTTTAATGGAAATAATCCCCTCTTTCACATCCAAGGAAGGAACTCTAATTTGCACTCGTGTTTCATCTATATCGGTTTCGTTAAGTCTAAAACTTATAATTTGTCTATCAGCAAGATGCTGTATTCCCAAACCTCGATCATGCGCCGTAACTTCAGAACCTGCAATCCAAGTAAATTGACCTAATGATTGATCAACATGCAACAAATCATTGCTGGTCGCTGTTGTTACTTCAGCAATGTCTTTAATATGCATGGCTTTCATTTCGTTCTTGGTCAAATGCTCACCTGTGGCAGCTATCATTTCCTCCAGAAATATAGGGTGTGCCTCTCTGGCAATGCGTTTCCGTGCACTATCTAATAATTTGACTAATTTTATATCATCAAGAGGATGGGACTTTTTCTTTGCTTTAGCAAAGGAATCTTTAAATGCAACAATGACGAGTTCATTCACCCGTTTCATCGCTGCTGCATGCGCAAGACTCATTTGCGCTTCAGGAAATTTCTTCGCATTCATTTTTGTATATGTACGCGCAACCAAAGCCAGGTGAAAATGAAACTCTTGTTGCAAAGGGATAATACTCCCTCTAAATTTCTCTAACTGTTTAAATTGAACTTCATTTAAATCATACTCGTGCAGATAAATTTGATGCAGTTCAGGAAAAAGGCTAGTGTCTAAACTAACTGTAGTAATTAAAGAAGAGGTTCGACTTGTTGCACTGAAAAAGAGCTCTCTATCTTTGTTTGTCAACGGAACATTAATTAAAACACGTCCTTGAGGATCGAAAAGCAGCGTATCCACATTATTCAAAGCACTCTTTACAGCCCTAGGATAAAGCATTTTTACAAAAAAGTGTTGTAATTTCTGTTGTTCAACAAGCATAATCAATTTCCAATTAATTACTGACATTTAAAGTGTAGCATTATTTGATTTATGAGCAAATTTTAAAAAAAATAAACAAAATTACCTCTTGCAAAACCGGCGGGGTCCATATATGATAATGACTTCTCAAGCCGTGTAATCTACTAGACATTTCACTTTAAATTGACTGCGATTTTTTTCTGCAAGCCATAAGTCATATTTAGCTTGTTGATTTATCCAACTTTCTGCAGATGTCTTAAATGCTATGCTTAACCTGATTGTCATTTCTGGACTAATACGAGAATGGCCATTTAATAACTCTGAAAGCGTTTTCCGAGTTACACCTAATGCTTTTGCAGTTTCTGTGACAGTTAGTTTCAAGGGCTCTATACATAATTCACGTATAACCTCACCTGGATGTGCTGGATTAAACATTTTTAACCTCCTTAGTGATAATCAATATAGTCGTCATTTGGGACTACCATGCATTTAACTTTGATATCAAGGATCTGAGCAACATCAACCTGAGTTTTTTGTAAACGCCCTCGAAGTTCAGCCAAATGAATATTAAAGAGGATTTCTTCTGTTTTCATCTGTGCTTTAGCTACAACATTTGGTTTTTGTTCTGCCAAAATTTGTTCAAGAGTTTTTGCCATAATTGAGCCAATTAAGAAGCATGTTTAAGCTCAACAATATAATTCAGCTGTTGACGTCTTAATTGGTCTCTGATTAGCAGTTCAATTAATGGCTCTATGGAATAACCAAGAGCATCAGAAATCTTTTTAGCAAACGCAATTCCTACATCTTTTCGATTATGCTCCACATCACTAAGAAATTGTTTAGAAACTCCTACTCTTTTGGCTAATTCAACTTGGGTGATTTCATCGCTCATACGCAAAGAATGTACTAATCCACCAAAAGTCATCTCATTCCAAATATCTTTGGTTGCGTCTAAAGCGTTTAACGTGTCATTTGATTTAGTATTCATGGGGCATTACCTCCGTAACTTCTACAAATTCAATTGTTCCATTACTCTTAATTATATATATAGCTCGCCATTGTTTATTTAATCGAATGGAACGTTGCCTCTTTCGATCACTTAAAAGAGACTCATCATGCCATCCAGGACGTTTCCTTGTTTCTTCTCGCCCTGCTTTATTGACTGCAATCAACCAAGCTCGGAATTTTTCTTGAAGATACAGCGGAGTCCGTTTTAAATCCTTTAAAGCACTCTTTGTTATTTGGACTTCTATTATCAAAATACTACTCTTTTTATTTTAATTGTACACCTATTTTGGTGTACAATTAACATTTATTCCAATCCTTAGACAGCGATATTATCCCACTGGAAGGAGAGGAGTCCATTCCATTACACTAGGCCTCTAGATAAAATTGCTTGACCACATCACATATTCCTATAATATCTTCAGCTAATTAGGTTATTTAGGCTTTATAATGAATCGTGGTGGTTTTTCTTGGAAAAGATTTATTGGTATTTCTGCTTTTAAAGCGAGAGTTTCAAGATATATTGGAATCCCTCTTACTAGATCTGGAAGGCAAAGAAAAATAGGGGGGTTGGTGGAGAAACTCATATATTCATTATTTGGTATAAATTCTAGAGCGAAGAATAAAACTAAAAAATAAGCTAGGGGCCGTTGACATTTGCCCCTGCGGTACGGCGGCAACAAATGTCAACGGCCCCTAATAATTAACAACATCAATAATAAAAATAACTATGGTAAACTAAAGCAATTTTGTTCATTCAATGGACTTATCTTGCCATAACGAATACCACTAAACACAGTTTCAATCATATTGGTACACGCTAGTTTTTCAAAAATAGCTTGACGATACTGTTCCACTCTTCTTATTTTCACTTGAAAAAACGAAGCAATTTCTTTTAGTTGCTCTTAAGGGGATAAATTGGAGAAATAGTATTGATTATTGCAAATGCACCATTGAAAAATGGGTGTGAAATCGACTAGTATGACGTCAGCCATGATTTACCTCTAGTTAAATTGTGGTTGGCATCCTTACTATCAGCGCTTTTTTAAAAATTAAAAATGCCCGATAATCTTATTGCATTCAGATAAAGGTTGCAATGAAAATTTATCTTTTGAGTTGACTTTGTGTTGCATTAGATAAATGGAGTAAGAAATTATTTAGAAGATATTGGTATTGAGCGGCCTCGTTTTTTTACTTGCCGTCGCTCTTGCCAATTTTGCAACATAACATAAAAAGCCGGTACAAATACTACAGCAAGGCAAGTTGAAGCCAACATCCCGCTGCATACGGTAATACCAATAGAACGCCGTGCGTTAGCACCCGCGCCAGTAGCAAAAACTAAAGGCATTACCCCCAAAATAAATGCAAAAGAGGTCATTAAAATAGGGCGAAAACGTGTTTTCGCACCCAGCACAGCAGATTCCATAATTGTTTTTTTATGAAATTGCCGTTGTTCTCGTGCTACTTCGACGATTAAAATTGCATTCTTGGCCGCAAGCGCAATTAATAATAAAATCCCAATTTGGGTATACATATTATTCGCTAGTCCAAGAGCAGATAAAGCCAGGACGGTACCAATTAAAGCCAAGGGGACGCTGAGTAAAATAGATATTGGGGTAACCCAATTTTCATATTGTCCTGACAAAATCATATACACCAAAATTAACGACAAAATGAAAATATAATAACTCATGTTCCCTGCTATTTTTTCCTGATAAGCAGTACTGGTCCATTCATAGGAAACACCTGCAGGCAAAACTTGCTTGGCAACTCGTTCCATCGCCTCCATGGCCTGGCCTGAACTATAGCCAGGCGCTGCCATGCCATAAATGTTACTTGATGGATAGAGATTATAAAGTGAAATAAGAGAAGGGCCAACCGTGGGATAAATATCGGTCAGCGTACCAATGGGAACCATGCCGCCAGATTTATTTTTCACATAAAGGTTACGTACATCCTCTATAGTCATCCGATAAGGAGCATCAGCTTGTACATAGACCTGAAATACCTGCCCAAATTTTGTGAACAAATTTACATAGGACGAACCAAGATAAGTTTGTAAGGCATCGGAAGCATCACCTACCTGAACCCCCAACGATTCTGCTTTAATTCTATTAATCGGTGCAGAAACTTGCGGTACCGAAGCGCGAAAAGAAGTCATTAGACGTTGTAATTCCGGTTGTTGACTGGCATAAAGAATCATTTGATCCGTTGCGGCTTGTAATTTACGATAATCAAAAGAGCCATCCTGTAATTCAAGCTGCATTTGAAAACCACCTGATGTTCCCAGGCCCTGAATTGGTGGAGGGATCATTACCAAAACTTTGGCATTTAGCGTCTTTTGTGCAATTTCATTCAATTTGGTGTACAACGGTAATAACCCTTCTTGTTTACCACGTACACTCCAATCCTTAAACATGACGTAAAGAACACCCGCATTTGCAAGATTTGCACTGTTATCCAACAGCGAAATTCCATCAATCGTGATAATATTTTCAATACCATCAATTTTGGAGACCTGGGCACTTAAATCATGTAAGAGTGCTTCGGTTCGTCCAAGACTTGCTCCATCCGGTAACTGCACATTCATCATTAAATAGCCCTGATCTTCAATTGGAATAAACCCCGTAGGGATTCTGCTTAAACCAAATACAGCTAAAAGAACCAAGAGAATACCAATAAAACAGACGATCTTATTCTGTTTTATCAATCGCTCAATAAAGTGGATATAGGTGCGCTCAACAGGATCATAAATTTTATCAAAGCAGCGAAATAGAAAATTTTTTTCTTTATGCGTGTTAAGCGGTTTAAGCCAGAGAGCACATTGAGTGGGTTTCAACGTCATCGCATTAATGGCACTAATAAAGGCCGTAGCTGCAATCACCAGAGCAAATTGGGCATACATAGCCCCAGTCAAACCTGGCATAAAGCCAGCAGGTACAAATACAGCCATCAGCACTAAAGTAATACCAATAATGGGGCCTAATAATTCATTCATAGCGGCAATTGCTGAGTCTTTCGGAGACGTTCCCCGCTCAATGTGTTGTGTTACCCCTTCGACGATTACAATCGCATCATCAACAACAATACCAATTGCTAAAACCAGTGCAAATAAAGTCAGTAAGTTAATCGAATAACTTAGTAAAAGCATAGCAAAAAAGGCACCAATGATGGTCACAGGCACAGTGGTTGTCGGTACCAGGGTAGCGCGAAAATTTTGTAAGAAAAAAAGAATGACAATCAGAACTAAAATACCGGCTTCAAATAAAGTTTTATAAACTTCATTAACTGAAGCCTTAACAAAAATAGTAGTATCGAAAGGAACAGAATAGCGCATTCCAGGAGGAAATTTTTTGGCCATCTTGGCTACCGCCTCGCGTACCTCTGTGGCCACTTGCAAAGCATTAGCACCAGGTAATTGATAAATACCAATTGCAGCAGTGGGCTTATTATTAAGTTTTGCCAACTGGCTGTAACTGGAAGAGCCTAGCTCCACACGCCCTACATCTCGTATTCTTACAATCTTTGCACTGCTACTGCCATTAGCCCCCTCGTTGGACTGCGTCGTTAAGGTTTTAATGATAATATTGGCAAATTGTTCCTGATTAGTAAGCTGACCTGGCACATTTATTGTAAATTGATAAGGTTGCGACCCTGCGGTTGGGGGTGCAGCGATCTGCCCAGCCGAAACCTCCTGATTTTGACGACTGATGGCATTTAATACATCACTTGGATTTAATGCATAAGACAACATTTTTTGAGGATCAAGCCATACACGCATTGCATAGGTACCCGTACCAAAAATAAGCACATTACCTACACCTGGTAAACGTGCCAATTCATCTTGCATATTAATGGCAGCGTAATTATCAAGAAATAACCCATCGTATTCACCATTTTCCGACGTTAAAGTAATAAATTGTAAAATAGACGTGGATTTTTGTTGCACCACCACCCCTTGTTTTTGCACTGACTGTGGTAACTGTGCCATGGCTGCTTGTACGCGGTTTTGTACTAATACTTGTGCAAAATTCAGATCAGTGCCAATAGCAAAGGTAACAATCAAGGTATAAGTACCGCTATCAGTGCTGGTTGATTGCATATACAACATTTTTTCCACTCCATTGACCTGCTGTTCAATGGGGAGAGCTACTGTATTAATTAAAGTTTTTGCATCCGCACCGGGGTAAGTAGTCGTTACCTGAATGGTTGGCGGTACGATGGCAGGATATTGAGTTACAGGCAAAACAGCTATGGCCACCATTCCTAATAAAACCAAGAGTAGGGCGATAACGTTGGCTAGTATTGGTCGTTCAATAAAAAATTTAGAAATCATGATGTTTTCTCACCTGCCACTTTTGTGTGAGGCACAACCTTATTCCCAGGAGTTGCATTTTGCACTCCCTCAACGATCACCTCATCTTGTGCATCTAAACCGCTTACTACCCCACGCATACCCTGCTCTACACTACCTAATTTCACCCGTTTTAAAAGCACCGTATTGTCCTTGCTTACCACTAATAAATAAGGACCAATTTGATCATAAAGTAATGCTGTATCTGGAACAGTTAATTGTTTTTCAGGTTTGGTAATTGCAACCCGTACTTGCACGAAAAGACCTGGAATAAAAATATAATCTTTATTTGGCAATACCGCACGTAACTCCATCGTGCCCGTTGAGGCATTAAGACCTGTGTTGATAAAGTCCAAGGTAGCAGTGTATTTAAAATCAGTTTCATTTTGCATGCTAATGTGCACAGGAATTGTATTAAGGTCTTGCGGTTTAAGCCCCATGGCACGTGCGGCTCTAAGCAATTTAATTAAATCAATTTCATTGAGGTTAAAATAAACATAAAGAGGAGAAATCTGATCTACAGTTGCCAAGTTAGTTGCTTCACCGTGACCTACTAAATTACCTACATCAATTAAATGACGACCAATACGCCCATCAAAGGGTGATGAAACATGGGTATAACTGTAGGTAATTGCAGCATTTATCGCATTAGCAGTTGCCTTATCAATTTCTGCTTCAACTTCTTGAGTTTTAGCTAACCATTTTTCAACTTCATTTAGCGACGTTGCATTCTCTTTATACATTCGCTTTTGACGAGCATATTCAGACTTATTATAGGCATCAACTGCCTTTTGTGCTACGACAGTAGCCTGCGCTGCTTTTAATTGCTCCCAATACGGTTCAGGTTGAATCACAAACAATTCCTGACCCTTTTTAACAAAAGAGCCATCAACAAATTCTATTTTTTCCAGATATCCTTCCACACGTGCAACTAGATTGACAGAATTATAAGATACGGTAGTTCCTGTTTGCGTCACGTATTCAACCATTTCCTGCAATTGCGGCTTTTGCACCATAACTGATGGAGCAGGTATTTTGGGAAAATTAGGTTTTTTAAAAAAATGTGCAATGAAATATACAAATAATAATGCGACTACTGCGACTCCTAAAAATTTGACTAATTTTGAATTTTTATTAATGTTCATACTGGTTACCATGTTGGTAGATAAAGTTCTTTTATTTTTTGCTTTTTCGTAACCGGTGGCTGATGATTTTTTTGCTTCAACAACATGCCCCAATTAGTTCGTGCTGCCATTTCTGTTTTAATCTGCTGCGAAACCACATCATCACCACCACGAATTTCCCAACCACCACCTAGAGCACGATAAAGAGCCACTAAAGCTTGTGGAATATCTCCCTGCGCATTGACAAGTGACGTTTGCACACTCAATTGTTGCTGTTCCGCATTAAGTACTGGCGTAAAATCAGTTTCGCCCTCTCTATAACGAATTAAAGCCAATTTTAAGGATTTAATTGCTGAAGTATTTGCCTGAGTTAGAAAATGAACTGCTTTTTTACCTTCAACATACGCTGTGATATTGTCTTGTACTTCTTGCTGAGCTTTTAACACTAAATTGACATAATTCAATAATGCCTGCTGGAAAACCGCATCCTGGGCACGAACAGTGTTTGTAATTTGACCGTAATTGAGTATTGGCCAACTGAAACTGGGACCTGCCGAGATATTACGGTTTGCCCAATGGAAGATATCTGAGACTGAGGAATTAGGAATATTATTTGAAGCAAAGGCAAAGGCACCATTTAATGAAAGTGAAGGATAAAGATTGGCTTTAGTGACACCTATAGACGCAGATTGTGCTACTGCTTCCAACCTTGCCTGATGAATATCAGGACGTCTGGCTAACATTTCTTTAGGAATACCCACCGCTACAGAAGATGGAGCCTTTGGGATGCCACGACTTTTTTGGATAACCTCATCAATCCCATTTGGAATCGTTCCTAATAAAACCGCCAGCGCATCTTTTTGTTTCTGCAAATTAGCAACTATTGATGGCAACGTTGCTTCTGTTTGTGCCAACTCTGTCATTGCCTGCTCAACATCAACGAGGCTTGCTTCGCCTGCATTAAAACGCGCACGTGCAATTTTTAATCCTATTTTTTGTACCACTATGTTTTCTTTGGTTATCTTAATCTGCTCTTCAGCAGTACGAATCTTAATGTAGGTTGTTGCCACATCTGCAGTGAGCGTAACAAGAGCATTATCATAAGCAGCAAGTGACTCTAAAAAAGCCGCATCATTTGCTTGAATTGCGCGTCGATATTTACCCCAAAAATCGATTTCCCAATTCGCAGAAAAACCTAACAACGCCGTATCAAAGTTTGATGGTAAAACTTGTTGCAAGGAAGTGCCGCCAATTCGTGTGTACGTGTAATTTCCAAGCAGAAGCTGTTGCTGTGGGTATAATTCACCAACTGCCTGTGCTAATTGTGCTCTCGCCTGCAACACCTTGACTCCGGCAGACTGAAGGGATAAATTGTTACGATATCCTTGGTAGATGATGGAAGTAAGTATTGGATCATGGAATTCTTGCCACCATTTAGTATCTTTGAATGGAGCCTCTTTAACCGAGGTATTTTTTTTTGCCCAATGTGCTGCAAAAGTCTTTTGCGGCTCTTTATAATTAGGGCCGACCATACATGCATTAAGCAATAAAAATGCTACAAAGATAAAAAACTTTAACATGGGGGCAATACTTCCCTATTTTAGCTGTTTTCCATCATGGAACCCAATATCATTAGGTATGATATTTATAAGACTTTATCACCCTTATTTCTGATTTGATAGTCAAGATATCTATTCAGGACCTCATTACTATTTACTTTTCGGGCCAGCGATTGAATTGCCTTCACCTTGAACGATTTTTTAAGGCAAGTAGCAACTGGAAAGTCGAATTGAACAAAACTCTAAGTAACTTGCAGCTGAGTAACATTCTGCAATCCACGTGGCAACCGATTACCTCGTCGACCACGTTCTCCTTTATAATACTCCAGATCTCCACCTTTAAGAGTAAAATGACGTTTTCCAGCATGGACAGTGAGCGAGTCATTATCAGCTAAAACTTGCATATCAATAATGTATTCTTCACGGGATATCGTTTTGGCAGCAGGAACATTAATTAATTTATTTCCCTTACCACGAGTTAACTCAGGCAATTCTTTAATTGAAAAAATCAACAATCGTCCTACATTAGTAGCACATGCTACCAACAAATTTTGACCATTAGGTACTATTCGCGGCGGTAAGAGACGACTGGCTTTTGGTAATTTAACACAGGCTTTTCCGTTACGATTTTTTACATAAAGCTCGCCAATTTTAGCAATAAAACCATAGCCCGCATCACAGGCTAACACTATCAATTGTTCTGCCTCACCACCAACAACAGCCTCAAATAAAACGCCTTCTGCTGGATTTAATTTACCTGTTAATTGCTCACCTTGTCCTCTGGCTGAAGGAAGAGAATGACCTGGTAACGAATACACTTTCCCCTCGCTGTCAAAAAAGACAATTTGTTGGTTTGAACGAGCTGTTGCTTGCGACTTAAATTCATCTCCAGCCTTAAAGCTAAGTTCGCAACCATTAATTTCGTGACCTTTCGCTGCTCTAATCCAGCCTTTTTTAGATAGTACTATGGTAATAGGCTCATTTGGTAGAATATCCTCTTCTTTTAATGCTTGCGATTCTTGACGTACAATAATTGGTGAACGTCGTACATCACCAAACTCATCGCGATCTTTAATCATTTCTTCTTTAACTAAATTCCTTAATTTTTGCTCACTGGCCAAAGTACTTTGCAAATAATCTCGCTCACTACAAAGTTCCTTTAATTCGCCACGTATTTTTATCTCTTCTAATTTTGCTAAATGACGCAATTTCATTTCTAAGATGGCTTCGGCTTGGCGTTCACTAAGATTAAAATGCGCAATTAATTTTTGTTTAGGGTGCTCTTGTTCGCGAATGATGGCAATAACTTCATCAATATTTAAATAGGCAACTAATAATCCTTCCATTATATGGATACGTTCTAATACTTTTGCCAAACGGTATTGCAAACGTCTTTTTACAACCCCAATACGATAAACCAACCATTCATTTAGAATGCACACCAGATTTTTTACTCTTGGCTTACCATCAAGCCCTATCATATTGAAATTTACGCGATAACTACGCTCTAAATCAGTCGTTGCAAATAAATGCGACATTAATCCATCTACATCAACACGGTTAGAACGCGGAATGATAACTAAACGAGTAGGATGTTCATGATCCGATTCATCACGTAGATCTTCAACCATAGGCAATTTTTTTTGTTGCATCTGTAACGCAATTTGTTCTATAACTTTCGCACCTGATACTTGATATGGTAATGCGGTAATTACGATATTTTGTTTTTCTAAATTATAAATTGCCCGCATTTTAATAGAACCATTCCCGGTCTCATATATTGCAGAGATCGTCTCCGGCGGAGTAATTATTTCTGCCTCAGTGGGAAAATCAGGACCTTTAATGTATTGCGAAAGGGCAGCTAAATCGGCGTCTGGATGTTCTAGTAAATACACACAAGCATTAACAACTTCAGTTAAATTATGCGGTAAAACATCAGAGGCCATTCCCACTGCAATGCCTGATGCACCATTTAATAAAATGTTCGGTAAACGTGCTGGCAACAACGTAGGTTCTTGCAAAGTACCATCAAAATTATCAACCCAATCTACAGTACCTTGCTGTAATTCGGCCAATAATACTTCAGCATAAGATGAGAGTCGAGCTTCGGTATAACGCATAGCAGCAAATGATTTAGGATCATCTGCTGATCCCCAGTTTCCCTGCCCATCAACAAAAGGGTAACGATAAGAAAAAGGCTGTGCCATGAGAACCATTGCTTCATAACAGGCACTATCACCGTGCGGATGAAATTTACCTAACACGTCCCCAACGGTACGGGCTGATTTTTTATGTTTGGCTGTAACTTTTAAACCCAGTTCAGACATAGCGTAGACAATACGGCGCTGAACCGGTTTTAATCCATCTGCAATATGAGGGAGGGCCCTGTCCAGAATTACATACATTGAATAATCCAAATAGGCTTTTTCTGTAAATTCTGTTAGTGCTTTTTTTTCTGCAACTTCATTCATAATTTTTTAGTCATCGTAATATTAACTACTATTTAAACACCGTAGTACTGTATTGCAAAGTGATTTTAACAAAGAGATAACAGGTTATAAATAGAAACATTTTAAGGATTGTGAATAACTTTGAGTGATTTTTTCTTGAAAAATGATAAATTCAATATAACTTATTGATTTTAAATAAATTTTTAAAATAAAAGAATTTTAGATGTTTACACATCCTGTGGATAACCTTGTGTATTAACTTAGAATAACTCACAATACATTTAAAACTCAGCTAGAGTTGGATTAAATCGCATCAAGTCACTTGAGTTTGCATTATATATAAACAATACTCTTTTTTTTCATGTCAATTAGAGTAATAGTATGTAAGGAATTGATTTTAATAATTGTCCTTTAACAAAATTATCGTTAATATTTAGTTTAATAAACTATGAATGGAATTCTAAAAGAGGTTTTATAGTGCAAAAAGAAAGCTTGGATAATCACCGTGACATTAATATTTTTGAATTATTAGTTGCATTGTATCAAAACAAGGTAGTGATAGTTTTAAGTACATTATTAAGTATTCTCTTAGGAAGTCTTTTTATTTTTTTTAGTGAACCGGTCTTTGAAGCTAAAATTAAGGTCACATCTGCCAGTGATGGAGAAATCGCAGCCTTCAATTGGGGACGGTTATCATCGAAATCTGAATTAAAACCCATAAGTGCCCATGATGTTTTTCTTGTTTTTAACAATGAATTATTTTCAGAAGCGATTAAAAAGCACTTTTTTAAACAGTTTTATCTCCCTTCTTTAGCAAAAAATCAAAAAGAAAAATACTCATCAGCACAAATTTACACCTCTTTCTCCAAAAATATTTCAATTATTGCCAATTCAATGCTCCAACCGTCAGAAAGTCTCCCTAAATTTACTATTACTTTACGTGGTGATAATCCTACTCAGGTAAAAGTTTGGTTAAAGCAATTTGTTGAGTTAGTTAGAGAGCAAACGCTAAGGGTGATACTTAATGACATAAAACAGCAGAATTCAATGATGATTTATAATTTACAACACCAAATCAACAATGCTCGAGAAACAGCACAGTTAGAACGTCATGATCGTATCATTAAACTTGAGGAAAAAATACGTGTTGCCCAGTTGACGAATCAGAATGACAATAATTCTTCTGGTAGCCCGCCTCATTCAGCATATTCTCTTGAACTTGCGTTGTTGCAAGCAAAAATAAAAAATTTATCCGATCGCAAATCTGATGATGCATTTATTCCCAATTTACGTCAGTTACAAACTAAACTTAATTTTTATAAGTCATTCACGATAAATACGGATAATGTCGTTGTTTTTCGTGTGGATGGACCTATCGAAATTCCGCATACACCAATCGCACCAAACAAGAAATTGATTTTACTGATCTCTTTAGTGCTTGGTTTTATGGTTGGAATATTTAGCATAATATTTCGAATGGGCTGGTGTAATGAACAATACAGAAAATCGTCATTGGCGTTGGCATAAACACCCTTTGCGGGCAAACATCTGTTTAGTATGAGATCATTGATGTTTATGTGTTTTGTTTTAAAATGTTTCGCAGTGAATGGTTACCAATTTCTTTGTTAAATCGTTTAACACACGACTGCCTGTGCAAAACATTGCGACTTTTAATTCATATTCTAAAGTTAACATCTTGGTATTGACTTGTTCTGCAGATTCTAATGCTGCTTCAAGCATCGGCTTCGCATAACCTACCGTAGTTGCACCTAAAGCAAAAAGCTTGGCCGCATTAAGCCCATTAAGGACACCACCAGAACCCCAGATTTCAAAGGATGGATTAAGTGCAGCCGCATTTCTTACAGAGGTTGCGGTATCAATTCCCCAATTTTTATACGTAATCGCTGCTTGATGTCGAATGGGATCATGAGTTGCTCGATGCCCTTCAATGCGCCCCCAATGAGTTCCACCCAGCCCCCCCATATCGATTGCCGCGATACCAAGATTATTTAAGCGCATCATGGTTTCTGGCGAAAAACCACATCCAGTTTCTTTGACAATGATTGGTAATGCCAATTTATTTACTAAATTCTCTAATGCATACCAGCATCCTCGATAATTCGTTGTACCTTCCGGTTGCATGCATTCTTGTAATGGATTGCAATGAATAATTAAGGCATCTGCTTGCAAGTTATCCGTCAATCGCTGTATATCCGTAAGGGGGGTACTAATCAATTGGGCTATGCCTAAGTTGCTATATAAGCTCACTTTAGAAAAATCTCGTCGTATATGCTTCCATTCCAAGGCCGCTTTAGTATCCGTAAGTTCACGACGTTGTGAGCCAACTCCCATTGCCCAGTCGTTTTGAGCACAGGCTTCAACAAGATTACGATTAATTTGTTTGGCTTGGTGGTGTCCTGCCGTCATGGAACTGACGAAAAACGGTTTTTTTACTGCCTTGCCAAATCGTGTTCCATCAATAATAATTTCATTGAAATTAAGATCAGGTAATGCATCGTGTGCTAAATGAATATTATCCAAAGTACTTAAAGCAGTAGTTTGATTTTCAGGCATCAAGGACAGTTTGATATGATCTTGTTTTCGTTGCTCAAACTGCTCATATGGATTGGTCATCGGTTTTGGCCTATACTAATTGGTTTAATAATTGATGCATGGAAATGGCTGCATTAGCTACTTCTATACCCTTATGGCCATGTTTTCCTCCTAATCTATCCCATGCTTGTTGTTCATTTTCTGTGGTTAATACACCAAAAATAATGGGAATATTATATTCCAAGGAAACCTGCATACAGCCTTGACTTACTAGGTTACAAACCAGATCGTAGTGACTCGTATCACCACGAATAATCGACCCTAATGTAATAATTGATTTCACTGTACTCGCTTTTGCCAGGCGTTTAGCGACTAATGGGATTTCTACCGCTCCAGGAACCTCATACACACTAATGTCTTGTTTATTAAGGCCACGCTTCATTAACTGGGTAATGGTCCCTTTTTGTAAGATTTGAGTTATTTCATGATTGAACACACCAACGATAATGGCAACAGGAAAAGATTCCACGGTTGGTACTGGTTCTGTGACTAAAGCAGTTTTTTGCATTATTCCTCTCTTTTGTTCATTAACATAATTCTTATTTTTATAATCCATGCAATTTACCTCTTTATCCCTACATTTTCCACTTATTTGGTATAAAATCTGACCTACGGTGCGTTATTTCCATTTATATGGAATAATCTTGATGACTGAAGACAATGCATTACTCAACATCCTGCTATTTGTCCGGGACGTAGGGTTTGCAGCAACAAAGCTAAAGATTATTGTTTTAAATTTGACTCAATTAAGAGGAACCACCTATGAGTACAGCCCGAATTATTATAGGAATAAGTGGTGCATCAGGCATGATTTACGGAATACGCCTTTTAGAAATGTTTCGCAAAGTCTCAATTGAAACTCATCTAATTATTAGTAAATCAGCGCAGCTAACACGTAAGTATGAAACTGACTTATCGTTAACTGAATTAAAAAGTTTAGCGGATGTCTATCATCCTTGGAATAATGTGGGTGCCAGTATTGCCAGCGGATCTTTTCAAACTTTAGGAATGATCGTTGCTCCTTGCTCTATGAAAACTTTAGCAGAAATCACGCATGGAATTAGTTCTAATTTAATTGGACGGGCTGCTGATGTGACGTTAAAGGAACGCCGCAAATTAGTTTTAATGCCTCGGGAATCTCCTTTACATTTAGGCCATCTGCAAAATATGGTGTCCGTAACACAACAAGGTGCCATTATTTGTCCAGCGATGCCTGCATTTTATAATAAACCTGAAACAATAGCAGACATTATTGATTACAGTGTGGGTAGAATCCTTGATCTTTTTGGTATTGAAACAAATATAGAGCGTTGGCAAGGTTAAATTATCGAGAAAAAGTAAGCGATAAACCTAACATTAATCAAAAAAATTAAGCTTTCTTCATCACATTCTTCGCCTATTGATAGATTTTTGCAGCTCAGGGGTCATAGCTCTTTGTTCTTCAGAAATTTCCGTATTCCTCGCCATGCTAGACAAGACTTTCTTATCTTCAGCAATTGAATTTTCTATTGATTTTATTAACTCGATCGACTAATGCTTTAGACGTTTTAACAAATATAGTCATCGCTCTACTCCTTGAACTGCAATTATTTTATCATAACAGTATTTACTTTATTTATAATACTGAGGCAGACTGTTTAATAGCATAGCTGTTATTGTTTTAACCTAGGAAATAACAAATCTCATGAATTTACACATTATCATTTTAGCTGCAGGACAGGGCAAAAGAATGTATTCTAAGGCCCCTAAAGTACTTCACCAAATTGCTGGCAAACCCATGTTAGTGCGCGTAGTGGAAACTGCACAGCAACTTAATCCTGATGCAATCCATATTATCTATGGTCATGAAGGTGAACAAATTAAGAGCTCACTCCCTGATCTACCCGTGCATTGGGTCCATCAACCTGAACAGCTCGGTACCGGACATGCAGTAATGCAAGCCTTACCTCATATTCCACCTCAAACACTGGTTTTGGTGATATCTGCTGATATACCGCTTATTCAAGCCAAGACTCTTCATTCTTTAGTGGAATGTAGCAAAACAGAAGATACTCATCAATCTGTTTTGACACTTTTAGTTGCCCATTTAGATAAGCCTATTGGTTGTGGACGTATCATTAGAGACACACAAGGCAACATTTCTAAAATTGTAGAAGAAAAAGACGCAAATGATCAAGAAAAGAATGTAAAAGAAATTTATACCGGCATTTGTTGCGCAAATGTAGCTGATTTAACTCGATGGTTGCCACAATTAAGCAATAATAATACGCAAAATGAATACTACCTAACGGAAATTATTGCTTTGGCTTCAGCCGATAAAACACAGATTAATACATTAAACACAGATAATATTATGGAAATCCAGGGAGTTAATAATCGTTTGCAATTGCAGCAATTAGAACGTATTTGGCAGATACATGAGGCAGAACGATTGTTGTATCAAGGCGTTGCTATTGCCGATGCCCATCGTTTTGATGTGCGTGGCGAATTAATCTGTGGTCAAGACGTGTTTATTGACGTAAATTGTGTCTTCAACGGTAACGTTGTTCTCGGTGATGGGTGTACGATAGGACCTAATTGCATCTTAAGCAACGTAACATTGGGTACTAATACTAAAATTCATGCCCATAGTGTATTAGAAGATTGTCAAATTGAGAATGAGTGTAGTATAGGGCCTTTTGCTCGTATAAGAGCGGGTACTCAGTTAGCTGCACATTGTAAAATAGGTAATTTTGTTGAAACCAAAAAAGCCCTATTTGGAGAAGGTTCTAAAGCCAGTCATTTGAGTTACCTTGGTGATGTGAGCTTAGGAAAAAAGGTAAATGTAGGGGCAGGCACTATTACCTGTAATTACGATGGGGTTAATAAAAATAAGACGGTTATAGAAGATGGTGTTTTTATTGGTTCTGACACACAACTAATAGCCCCAGTAACTATTGGTGCGCGCGCTACCATTGGCGCGGGCAGTACTATTCGTAAAAATGTTCCTGCTGAAGAACTCACATTGACGGACTCACGCCAGAAAACGATCTATGGGTGGAAGCGTCCGGTGAAAAAAAATGAATCCTGAAAGAATTCTGTGATTTTCTTCTGTCTGGACTCATACCAAATACTAAAGGATCTATCTCAGTTCGTCGAGGTGTTGATAAAGCGGGGATAGTTAAAGGAACCTTTTTATTTTCTAGTAAAATGGACATGATCTGATGAATGCATGGTTCTAACTTTCATAGAAAGCTCGAATCCACATGCATGTGCATAATTCTGCAATGTTTTCCAACTAGGGTTACTACTCCCTCTCTCCAGCCTTGAGATATTACCTTTTTGAGTTCCCATTTTTTTTGCAATTTCATCTTGAGTTAAACCAGATTTTTTTCGCATAGAAAGCAATGTGTCTATTAATACAAACTCTGTTTCAAGTAAATCATATTCTGCTTTTACTTCTGGGTTTTGGAGCGCTTTATTTTTTAAATTTTGAATGCCCATTTCTTTCAACCTCCGCTTTTCTTAATTTGGCTAAACTTATTTCTTGTTTAGGGATTTTCTGTGTTTTTTTAATAAAAGCATGTAGCACTACAATATGATGCCCCTTCATGTAGCAATATAAGGAGCGCCCTATGCCTTTGCCCTTATAAACAACCCATCACCCATAGGCTCGGTATGGGGAGCACCTAGTTTAGCTCCATGTTTTTCAATTAATTCCAGTAACTTAAGCATACGAGCTTGAATTTTTGGAGGCATATTAAGAATAGCCTCTTCAACTGAATCATTATAAAAATCTATTTTCCAATTCATAAGTATTATTTTTAATGTTATTATATATGATAACTTATTTTGAGATAATTTTCAACTTTTCAAGTAGAAAGTGTTTAGCAGGACTAATTATTCTTGTTTGTAAATCATTGCATAGGCAACTTCCAGTTGTTTCCTAAGTTCATGGTTTTGTAGCGCTCAATACCTACTACCCGTATTAATCATTTTACCTGTAAGCGCAACGCTATTAACTATAGATGACCACCATTTCATAGTAATTTGATATTAAGATAAATTTTTATCTTTAAATTCACAAAGATCACATATAATACAGGTTTTGCACTGTGGATTTCTTGCAGTACAGACATAACGTCCATGTAAAATTAACCAATGATGAGCATCATGTAGAAATTCTGGCTCTATTTTCTTGACTAGTTCTAATTCGACGCTTAAAGGCGTTTTGCCTTTGGCAATACCTGTTCGATTAGCTACTCGAAATATATGCGTATCTACTGCCATTGTTGGTTGCCCAAATGCCGTATTCAATACCACGTTTGCCGTTTTTCGCCCTACGCCAGGCAAAGACTGCAGATACTCACGTTGACTGGGCACTTCCCCTTGATAATTGTGGATAAGTAACTCACAGGTTTTTATTATATTCTGTGCTTTACTGTTATAAAGACCGATTGATTTAATGTATTCTTTCAGTTGCTCCAAACCCAAATCCAAAATACGTTGAGGAGTATTGGCAACAAGGAATAATTTAGCCGTTGCTTTATTAACACTGACATCAGTTGCTTGTGCTGAAAGAATCACTGCGATTAACAATTCAAAAACAGAATGATATATCAATTCTGTGGTGGGATGAGGATTCTGGGTGCGAAAACGCATAAAAATTTCACGAATTTTTTGTTTATTCATGCGTTTTCCTCGCTTTAACTCGTGCAAGAGCCTGTTGAATGTAATCCTGCTTCGCTTTAGTATCCTGAATCTGGTTTGCAGATTGCGAAATCAAAAGCCTTTTTTCCCTGTAGGCTTGCTGCTTCTCATGTTCATCACGTAATAAACGTGTTTGTTTGGCATTAAACCGTTGACGGGCCAAATCTTTATCATAATCTGGAGCTGATAAAGTCACCATTTCAATACAATCAACGGGACAAGGAGCAATGCACAAGCCACACCCGGTGCATTCGTGGGCAATAACTGCGTGCATTAATTTACCACTCCCAATAATTGCATCCACAGGACAAGCTTTAATGCATTTGGTACAACCAATACATTCACTTTCACGAATAACAGCTACGGAGGGTGCACGTGTCTTGACTAATGCCTCATTTAAATAAGGAGTGGCATCAAGCTGCAATAAAGCACCTAAAGCCTTAATGGTGGCCATACCACCAGGAGGACATTTATTAATCGTGGCAGTTCCTTGAGCTAAGGCCTCAGCATAAGGCAAGCAGCCAGAATAATCACATTCGCCACATTGCGTTTGTGGTAAAAGCCTATCGATTTCTTTAACTGAGGCCATTATTTCACCTGTTTGGACTGCTTGAGCATAGCTTCTATTTTTTCTTTTTCAACGCGAACCATCAATGGTTGAAATGTATGAACGGTATGGTTCAACAGGGCATTATCAATAGCTTGCCAGGTTAATGGGTCGCAGTTTAAAAAATGCTCGGCATCATGTGCCATCATCGGTAATACTGGTTTAAGATAGGTAATTAAAATACGGAATAAGTTAATGCCCATACTACAAATATCGTGTACTTCTGCCAGCCGTTCCTCTTCTTTTGCCAATATCCATGGTTTATTGGCATCAATGTATTGATTTACTTTATCTGCGCAATCCATGATAAGACGAATTCCACGTGCATAATCGCGGGAAACATAAGCGTCAATTAGTGTCGGACGCACCTCAAGGAGCTCCTTATACAATTGTGGTTCGCTTAAAGTACTACTTAAGCGATTGGCAAAACGCTTATTGATAAAACCTGCACAACGGCTGGCTATGTTTACGACTTTACCCACAAGATCAGCATTAATTCTGTTAACAAACTCTGCAAAATTTAAATCTAAATCGTCAATACTACCATTGAGTTTAGCCGCAAAATAGTAACGCAAATATTCAGGATGCAGGTGTTCAAGATAAGTTCGCGCCTCAAGGAATGTACCGCGTGATTTAGACATTTTTTGGCCATCAACGGTTAAAAAACCATGTGTATAAACTGCTGTAGGCAGGCGATGATTACTGGCAGCTAACATGGCTGGCCAAAATAAAGCATGGAAATACACAATGTCTTTGCCAACAAAATGATACAATTCGCATTGTGAATCTTTATCCCAGAACTCAGCAAATGAGGCTCCGTGTTCGTCACAATACTTTTTAAAACTGGCCATATAACCTATAGGTGCATCAAGCCACACATAAAAATATTTATCTGTAGTATTAGGAATCGGAAAACCGAAATAAGGTGCATCACGAGAAATATCCCATTGTTTTAAACCTGTAGCAAACCATTCTTCCAGTTTATTAGCTACTTCAGTTTGCAAGTGACCATTTTTTGTCCATTCTTTTAATAAATTTTCAAAATGAGGCAAATCAAAAAAATAATGTTCAGAATCTTTCTCTATAGGTTTTGCACCAGAAATTGCAGATACGGCATCAAGCAAATCGATTGGAGAATAGGTCGCACCACAAACTTCACAATTATCACCGTATTGATCTTTAGCCTCGCATTTAGGACAGGTTCCTTTGACGTAACGATCAGGAAGAAACATTTTTTTCAGCGGGTCATAAGCCTGACGGATGGTTTTTTTAACAATGCTATCGTTTGCGCACAATTGCTCATAAATAGCGGATGCTAAAATCTGATTTTCAGGTGAATGAGTCGTGTGATAGCAATCATAATCGATGGCAAAACCTTTAAAATCTTTTTCATGACTTATTTTTATTTCAGCAGTCAATAGTTCCGGAGTAATTCCCATTTGCTCTGCTTTTAGCATGATTGGCGTACCATGCGCATCGTCACCGCAGACACTAATGCATTGGATGTTAGACATTTTGTGAACTCGCACCCAAATGTCACTTTGAATATGCTCAACTAAATGTCCTAAATGTAAATGCCCATTTGCATAGGGAAGAGCCGTAGTAACCAATATTTTTCGTTCTGTAGCTTTTAATTTATGGTTTGTGGACATGTTAAATCAACTCCTCTTTAGTCCGATGAACCTGTATGGATAAAAACGGCTGATTATAGCGCAAATAGGAACTAAATGCTGTAGATGAGAGGGAGTACTTTTTAATGAAAATAAAAAACGCGGCTTTAGCCGCGTTTTAACGATTATTATAGTTAATTAGTGGACCATTGTCGGAGTCTTCCGATTCATTTCGTCATCATCATCATCATTGGTAGAAATTTCATTGGCAGCAGGGCGTATGGGTCGAGATACGGGTTGAAATGATATTGGGCTAGAATGGTGTGCTACTTCTATGGGGGAGGAGCTCAACTTATTTTTTGAGTAGAACGTTTCATCATCCGTTTCATCATCCGTTTCATTATTCGTTTCATCATTCAAAGTTATTTTTTTAGAAAGACTTTTATCTAATGGTGTTGAGGGGGGGTAACATGCATTTTTAATCGCCATAATTCCATCAACAATAGCCGCAGAAAGATAAACTAAAGCAGACGTAGCTGCAAAAGCTAATCCAGCAGCAAAGCCAACTTGAAACAGTTGGTTAGCGCCAACAATCCCAGCAATTGATAAACCATAAATACTGAAGCTAGCAACAGCAGTTAATGCAGCAGGCAACAGATATAAGGTTAATCCCACTGCCGCGCCTATACCCAGAGAAGCCCAGAATGCCACTGAAATTGCGCGCTCATGATTGCTAATAAAAGAAGATACACCGCTAAAGATTCCTCCAACAATCTTACCCGGTAACATGACAATTTTCTTTAGAAATTCCATACTTTACTCCATAAAAATAGTTATAAACAGCCAGGGAATCATATCAATGATTGAATGGCTATTGAATCATAAATGTTCACTATATTGTAACTAAAGTGTAAATTTATTGATACAAAGTAGGATCTACCACGTCAGCGCCAGCAAACCCACGCTTTCTGAAAATACAGCTGTCACATCGGCCACAGGCTTCTCCCTCATCATTGGCTTGATAACAGGAAACAGTCAAACGATAATCTACATTTAAATTTATTCCGAGTTTAATGGTCGCAGTCTTACTTAAATGTTGTAATGGCGCGTGAATAGTAAAAGGTGTTTCTGTGACACCTGCTTTGGTCGCCAAATTTGCCAAAGTTTGAAAAGCAGCAATGAATTCAGGACGACAGTCAGGATAATGAGAATAATCAACTGAACTGGCACCAATGTAAATGTCTCTAATGCCTAAAGATTCGGCAAGGCCTAGGGCCATAGACAAAAAAATCGTGTTACGTGCAGGAACATAAGTGTCAGGAATTTCCGTGCTATTATGAAAGTCAGAAACGTCCATGGTGACGTCAGTTAACGATGAATTACGAAACAGGGCCGTGTCCAGAGTTACAATTTTGTGTTCCTCGACTTCATAGTGTTGCGCTATACGTGCGGCCGCGCGTAATTCGGTAGTATGTCTTTGTCCATAAGAAAAGCTTAGAGCATAACAAGAAAAACCTCGTGACTTGGCTAAAGCCAGGCAGGTAGTTGAATCCAATCCACCCGATAATAACACTAGTGCTTTTTTCATTTCGATACCTCAGATTCTAATTAATTAGGCTTCTTCAAAACTCACTGCAAAACGCAAAATACGAGAAAACTTGGAGCGCAAAACCAGAATGTACATGCACGAGCGGCAAATTTGCGGCTGCACAGTAGCATTGCGAAAGAAGTCTACGGGTGAATTATGCCATAACCAATAATTAAATAACGACTATTTTTTGCGCTGATGAGATTTATTTTGTGTTAGTAAATGCAAAATAGTGCAAATTTTAGTATCAAATTTGTAAATCTAGAAAAAACCACATTGTTTTTAAAATAGATGCCATGTTATACAAAAGAACAGGTTATTTTTTAAAAATGAATCGCTAGTACAAAATGTCGAGGTGACACGATGACAACAAGCAGTAGAATACTGCAATCTTATCTCAAAGATGCTTTAAATAGAAAATTGACATTTTGTCATAAAGCGCTACTTACACATAACCGCGAAATGAACGGTGGTGATTTTCTCACGCCCTTAAATTTTTATTTAAGTAATTTAGTGACTATCGATCCCATTATAATTCCTTACCTGCAAGAAGAAAAGGCTCAATTAAAATATGATCTTGAAATCACTCATTTACTTTTGTTAGCGGAAAAACACTATGAATTGAGTCATCAAAAAACTGAAAACAGTAAAAAATATGATTTACACATTAGACGATGTGAAATTCTTCTTGATATGTTTAATCCCACGTATCAGGAACTAATTGCAAAATCGCCTGAGCAAGCCTATTTTTCTGATGGAAAACCGGTCAAATACTGTGGCATCCCTCTGGCTAAAGAGTTCGCAGAGAAAATAGCCACGTGCATGGAACGTAAAACAAAGACGATTAAAGAAACATTAAGCACATTTAATGATAAGAGGCTTTATTGGGTTTGGGGTTCATTATTCATAAAAACAATGCTTAATTTAATTCCTGAAGATTTTTATAACGCTCAGCAAGCAGCGAATACAATTAAAACTCCAGACCCTTATTTTGGTGCTCTAAGCTGGAGTCTTTATTACTTTCGTTTTTCATTGAATTTATTTTTATTACTTAAACACACGATAAAAGGTCCGTGGATGAGTGAAGAAGAAGGAAATACACCTTGGCATGAACGTTTCCAAACACAATGGGCACAAAGAAAATTTATGCTGCTTAATGATTCACTTTGGGGCATAGCTAATTTTGTTTGCTTTTTTTGGTTAAATGGTAAAGGGATTCTGGGAACTTGGGGGGATGCCTTAACCCTAATGCTCTTAGTTTTTGATATCAGTATGGCTTTATGGGATCTTTCCGAACAACAAACACAATATAAGGCACAAATAAAACAATATGATGAAGATATCAAACAATTGATGGCTGCAGCAGCAGAAGAAGAAACAGAAGAAAGAAAATTAAAAACTTATCAAATACAATTGAACGCATTGAAGCGGGCGCGCCAACAGTGTCAAAGAGATTGGGAACTGCAAAAATTAGATTTATTCAATAATAGTGCTTATGCGATTACTTTAATGCTTGCCTTTACACTCTTAACTATGCCATTTATGCCTATTTCTGCGGCGACTGCCTTAACATTAAGTACGGTTGGTGCTCTGTTGTGTTTTGCATTGACAGTGATTAGCAGAACAATCAAAGATGGTAGTGCTATTTATCAATTGCATCAATCTAAAAATGAGACGGAAGATAAATTTCAAGAACATCTTAAGAACCTGAATGTAAGCTTCGATTTAAACAACAATGAAAACAAATTGCGCTATTTGGAAATTAAAAAATTTCACGCTGAAACAGAGTATCAAAAGCAATTAATTGTTCTGCAGTCTGTTCACTTAGTGCGCTCAATTATGATTAATGCACTGGTTCCTGCGATTGTTTTTTCTTGTCTTGTTTTTTTTCCTTTAACTATTGGTTTCGGCGCACTTGGAGCCGTATTAGGATTGGCTATTGCTTCTAATCATCTGATTAATAAATTATTGACACCTGATGAGAAAAAGAAAGAGCTATCCCCATTTATTAGTGAGGAATATGATGCATTTTGTGAATTTGTCCAAAATCAAAATAGTGATTCACCAAAAATTTGCTCTAAAAAGTATCATGCATTCTTTACTCAGCAAAAGACAGAGGATACCAAGACAAGTAAATTTGCAGATGCAGCAAAGTGTGAACCCATTTCTTCAATTATATGCCCCAAGATTGCAACGTACATAAAGTAGCAATTTAACTCAGAACAATAGCCTCTTTTGTAACGTCTTGGTAGTTTTTTGCAAGAGGTTTAACATACAAGGGGGGCAGATCGTGATGAAATTAAAAATCTGTGCTCAATCGAAGCTTAAATGGTGTTTAAAAAAACTTCAAGGACGTTACCTAATAACAATTTTTTCGGCTGGAATCCAAACAACTTTATCTCCAAAAATTGTTTCCATATTTCTCCATGAATTAAACTTTTTAGCATGATATAATTACACCATTGCGTTTATCTAATAAACATATACATTGTTTTAGCAGTAAGTTTGTAAGGAATGTAAATTGAATAGAGAAAAATATACTAATGGTACTTTAAATAATACTGGTCTAACAGACCCATCCATAGGACAAACCTGTCAATTATCACTTAAGGATTACAAAATAGATTATAATAAATGCCTTGGTAAAGGTGTTTATGGAAGTGTTTTCAGGGTGGTACTTCGACCAGAAAATGAAAAAGGATTCTGGTCAAGCTGGTTTCCCTATCTTTATGATTACATTTACCCTGTAAATAGTAAGCCAATTGATGAAAGATCGAAAAAGTATTGCATTAAAATTTTTAAACCCGCGATTCAAGTGCTTTACGAAAATATTAATCATCCATTACCTTTAAGATATCCAATAGAGAGTTTTTATGTACATTCAGAAGAACTTAAAACTAATCAGATATTATGCAAACATGGTATTTCTGGAATAACATTTTTTAATTCTGCAAGTAGATATTCACAATTAAAAACACGAGTTAGAGGAAAAACATTGAGGTTTTATCTGGATAAAGGTTACTTTATCGATCCAGAACAGTTTGAACTTAGAGAAAGTTTTGTCAATTTTTTACGACCATTGTACAAATCCAATCTGGTTTTTTGTGATATTCATTCTAAAAATCTGATGTATGATAAGTATCGTCATTGTTGGGAAATTATTGATGGTAGCGCTATGGAGATTCTTCCTGATGGGTTGGTCGACATAGGTTATGATGAGGCTTCAAGCTTAGTGGATAGGCTGACTCGTTGTGAAAATGATGGTATTAAAGAAATTTTTGAAATCTTAGATCAAACAGCTAAAGCTAATTTAGAATATACCTTAGGTCAAGATAAGGAACTTTTCGAACATCTAAAACCATTAAATACAACACATCTTTAAGTGTGGCCCAAAACAACCAACAAAGTTCCAGGGCCTGGAACAAAAATAAAGAGCAGGATATTCTCATTTCTTGAAGTTTGTTTCCCTGCATTATTTAAAATAAATTTTGCATAAATAATGCTTTTTTTGCAAAAAATTATAACCACTGTTTTTGTTATTGGTTATAATAACCACAGTTTGTTATTTTCGGGAAACAATAATGCCTTATTTGGTAAAAGGAAATGCGTTACATGTTTTTTCAGCTTTTGGTCACCCGGAATTTGCTACTCAAGCTGATGTTGACGATGAATGGAGCCGAGATATTCTGTCCACCCCCTTTCTTGGCACTCCGAAACAGGCACAACTCTATTATCATTTATGGCAGCAGAAGTTTTTGGCCTATGGTTACAGGCAAGGTAACATGTCCGCCGCTATTTTACGCTGCTTGTTAGGCCCAAAGCCATTAAAAAAAGAAAATGAAGACACTAGAGAGTTTCAGCAACAATTTGTTCATCTGGATTTTGCATATATTGATGACAAGCAAGTGCCCTGCGGTTTTATGATAATGTATCGACGGGATAATCCAGGACAATGGATGATGGGTTTGATAAGAGCAACACATCTAGCTCCTGAACATAGGAATATTAGTCTTTTATCTAGTTTTGATTTAACTGATAAAATAAAACCTGAATTCAAGATTGCAGTTAACTTTGTGCCTTTCGCAGGAAATCAACTGATACAGCAATTAGGTTCAGTTATCCCCTTTGAAAACGCCTTTAATGAGGAGCAAGGCTTAATTAATAAGCATTTTGAACGAATTAATTTTATAACGAGAACTATAAATGTCACTCAAGAAGCAGTGAGCCTATTAGACCCTATTGATTATTTACAATTGAGTGTACTACCCCTATTTGCAGATAATCCAGCTCTTGATTTAATTATGGACTATTCTATTCAACGTGAGCTGCCTTTATCTTTTGCACAGTTAATTGATTGTTGCTTGGAAGATAGTGAATTACGAAAAGCTCTGAAACGCGTTAAACTAACTAATGATAAGCGAATGAATAAGAATTTGCTAAAAATGGTTCTTGTTTATTCTGAAGCTGGAACTTTGGAAAAAAACTACAAGTTACTTGATGATCAACAGTTTATCAAGTCATTTGGTGCATTCATGTGGAGTAAAGAGCAAATAAAATTACTTTCTTATTTTTACGATAAGTCTTATGAACATCAATTCATACAACTCGTATTATCGGAGGAAAGTTATTTTAGTGCCGTAAGTCGAGTAGAATTAATAAACCCCAAGTTAATGTCAGAACTTCCTGCGCTGTTTACTAGAGAAGAAAAATTAAAGCAATTAAACTATATTCATAGTTTAGTAGATGAAGACGCTAAACGCCTGTGTTTGGTTTTTTGGATTAAAAGCAGCTTATCTTTAGACAAGTATAAAAATATAGTTGCTGAAACAGAAAAATATCCATTAATGGCTTCTACATTAGTGGCATTAGATACAAACAATTTCGTTGATGAAGTTAAGTTAGAACAACTCGTCTTTGATCGACGAAAGCATTTACAAAAATCAATTAAACATCATTTCTTTTCTGAAAAAAATGAACACTATCATTGTGTAGTTGCGGACATTAAGAAATTTAATGAAACTGAATTAGAGATGACGAGTAAGGCGCTTAATGTATTAAGAAATTCTGGGATTACAGAGTATGCAGCATATCATTCAGTGATTGTTGATGAGCAAGCAAAATCGTTACGCTTATTTTTATCGCAAATCGCTACTATTAGTAATGTACACGAAAGAAAAGTGTTAATAAAGGCGCTTTATGCCGCTAATTCCAAAGCTTTTCAACCACCATTAGTCTTGCAAAACGATAAGGCTTATCTGGCAGCTGCTAAAAACTTGCAGGAGCGATTCATGTGTGTGACCCTGCTGCAGAGGCTGGGTTTTAATGATGAAAATAGTTTTTGGGTTGCACAAGAAGAAAATAAGCAAGCTCAATGTTTTCGACAAATTATTTTACGTGTAGAAACTGAATGCGATGTAATTAGTAAGCGCTTATTTGGATCGGCATCTGACCCTGAACGATCCACACGAATTTACTCATATATCCCTTGCTCCAATTGTGTTTGAATGATCATCTGTACCAAGAGAATGGAGGCAAGAAAGAGTTGTTCATTAGAAAAAATAAGTTGTTTTT
>NZ_JBAQZB010000052.1:0-2292 GCF_049790535.1 Legionella sp. | reverse complement strand
AAAATTATTCGTAAAATGAATAATAATGACGTAGGTCATGATATTTTACTCCCAAAAGTAATTGTTGTGGCTTAGCTGGTAGTTGAGATTGCCGTCTCTTCTATCAGCGCTTTAAGTACAGATTTTTTAAACTGCATGGTTATCATATTTTATTCTTTATCTGGTTTCAATGATTTAGTAACGAATGGGACCAGACAATCTCATTTCAGTGTTAAATACTTTCTTATGTCCCGCTTTAATGAACTGTTCTGGATTTTATTATTCCCTGTTTTTGAAGAAAAGATACCACATAACTCCGCTCCCTTATGACATCCAGGTAAAACTTCAGTTTGAGAATTAGCTGTGCGGGGGAATGCTGGTAAAATTGGTGCGTGGCATGAACTATCTGGGAGAGGTTTATTAGTAAATAATACTAAAATATTATGGATGTTTTTACACTCACTTAAATCATAAACCATACTTGAAAGGGTGTAATTTATTCCTAAAAATGAATCCGCATACACGCCGGTTATAAAATTTCCTGGTACAGGCTCAAAAGACACCGCATTTATTTCAATTTTACTGAAGCTAATATCCCTCAAATTCTGACAAAGCAAAAAGACTGCAGCACCACCACGACTAAATCCGTACAAATTAAGACGTAATTTTTCATGTCCATTTTTAATACGTTCCCTAATGTTATTTTCCAGTTGTTTTATCTGATTCACTAAACGAAAAGTGAAAACTACACCCAAGTCTCTAAGATCGTTGTTATTTACGCCGCATCCCTCTAAACAAATAGAATGAGATTTTTGATTATCATCATTCACTGTCAGCTTATGTGTTACGGCTCGCAATCATAAATCACTCGACCCGCAAACAGGGCTTAAATTTGGCCCGAATTAATTGCGACTATAATTCATCTTTGGCCCACTTTATTTACCATTGAAATTTGGGGCTGATAGAGAGTTATTTAGTTTTTCTGAAACGTCTAGCGTAAGCTCATATCCAGAAACTCCGACAGGCTTATCAATAAATTAACCATTTTATGGAGTGTTTAATTGTTACGGCTCGCTTTTAACTTTCAATTAATAATCTAAGAGACACTAATGCATAATGTATTCAACACCGTGATCATAAGCCAACCTTAAAAGTTTTAAATTAGCGCCTTTAGGATGAACCTCCCCTCTTTCCCATTTTTGATAAGTCGAAGGAGCAACATTTAATATTCTCGCTATCACAGATTGACTTAATTTTTCTCTTGAACGCATTGCCCTAATTTCAGAGGGGTCAAGTTCCTCTACCTCACTCAAACTTAAAGTCTCAATTTCTTTAATTGTAACTTGACTCAAGCCAAGATCATGGGCTGTTTCTAACATTGCATCAATAATTTTACTCATTCTTCAACCTCCAATAAAAAGCCTTCTTTAATTAACTCATTGATTTTTAAATCGGAATAAGCTAATAAAGATTTAGCAATGATTTTAAATGCCTTTTCTTCATTTGAAGAAATATTACTTTTCGCATTTTTCTCAAAACCAAACACAAAAAAACAATGCTTTCCTTTTTTGAAAGCAACGATAGTTCTACTACTACTGCTCTTTCCCCTTCCCTTATTAGCAACACGTTTTTTTATTACACCTCCACCATAATTTGCCTCATAAATTTCAATTGCAATTTCTTTGGCAGCAAGACTAAGTGATTCATCGTTAACTTGATTTTTTATAGCCCATTTGGCAAATAGCTTGGTTTTTATTATTTTCATCGTCATGCCTTGTATAGTAAATATTACTATAGCAAAAATTACTACACTTATCAAATTAGATCACTCACCTTACGCAGAGGCCTTCAATAATTGCAGCTCATTGAACATAATTTGATTCGCTTTAAGCAGTAATTTTTGTTTAATAGCAAAATGATTCAAAGACGTTTTCACTTTCAATAATTCAAGCTTGCAGTAAGCAATGATTGATGCAAATAAATGATTACATTGGGTTCTGATGGTCTTAGTTGGTGATCCTCAACTATTAAAAAATTTTTATGAGCTTTTGAGTTCATTTGAGCACCTTCTTTTTCAGTAAAAGCGCTATTATTTAGAATTTATCCAAATCAAAAAAGGGTCTAAAAGGGACATCAGTTAGGGTTTCGGAGCTATTTGCCCGTAACGAATGCCAATCACAACTGCTTCAGTGATATTATTACAGTGAAGTTCACTTAAAATATTTTTCTTGTATCGTTTCACTTGTCGTTCTGATAAAGAGCAAAATTGAGCCACTTGTTGGGAATTTTTTCCTTGAGAAAATAAATAAAGAC
>NZ_JBAQZB010000051.1:0-1774 GCF_049790535.1 Legionella sp. | reverse complement strand
CCAATACTGTATAGGATCCAACGTGATCAGAAGCTCCTTTAAAGGAAATATTATCAAGATTAAATATATTATTCTGCGTTGGCTCATGTGAGTCATGCCCATGAGCAAAATACATTGGATTATCCTTATTTTTTTGCTTTCTCTTTAATTTACCATAAGAACGATTCCATATTAAAAAGGTAACGGGATCGTTCTTAAAATCATAGGGATTTGTAATATCCACTGCTAAAGTATGGGCTGTTCCTGCTTGGACATGCTTTGAAAAAACTTCATTAATCGCTTCGATGGTTTGAGCTAAATCTTTTGTTGTTTTGTCCTTATAAACAATACTATGCTTTTTAAATTTTTTTGCTAAGGCTTGAATTGTTTCTAATCCAATGCCTGCATGACTGTAAATCGTAATATTATTCTTATGTAGGGAATAAGAAATTAATTTCAAGTTAGGTAAATAACTCTCAGTAATTAAAGCATCTACCTCTTCTGTTGTAATGACACCTTTTTTTATAAGATTGCGCATATTATCCATTGATTTGGATTGCCCCATAAATCCAATGTTGGGTGCATATAACTCACGTTTATTTTCATAAGGAATCAGAAATTCAATACCATGATTTGAAAGTATTATTTCAGTTTTAACATCAGATTTTTTGAGTTTATCAAGAATTTTAAATATAAAGTAATCATTTTGACCACGATCGCAAATTTCATCCCCAATAAACCGGATTAATGGTTTTTCACTAATTTCTAATTCATCTATAATTTGATTAAATTGTTGAATATCCGTTTTTGTCACATCTGATTTACAATAAATATTTGTTAATTTCCTATAAATTTCTTCACTAATTTTTACAACACCATTAGTAACTAAAAAATGCATCATAAACATTGCATTGGCATGCAAATCGCCTAGGGTAAGCTGAGTTGCATTAGTTACTTCTGTTGGGGGAAATTGATAAATGTTTATATTAGATTTTTCGATTTTGGCATGCGTCATGGCATCGCTCACTAATTATTCGTAAATTGTAATTTTGTCTATAAATTATAGACAATGCTTATTGAAAAAGAAGAGACATTACTAAAATCGGCTGGCTTGTGATACTCTTTTGCACCCGCTGAAGTTCAAATAAGTAAATTCCTGATTATGGAAGAAGTAGATGTCATTATAATTGGTGCAGGTGCCGCAGGTCTAATGTGTGCTATTGAAGCAAGTAAACGTCATCGTAAAGTACTGGTATTGGATCATGCTAATAAAGCTGGGAAAAAAATTTTAATGTCTGGTGGTGGCCGCTGCAATTTTACCAATTATTATATTCAGCCGGAAAAATACAACTCTCATAACCCTCACTTTTTTAAGTCGGCATTAACTCGCTATACACAATGGGATTTTATTGATCTGGTTAAAAAACATTCTATCCCATTTTATGAAAAAACACTGGGTCAACTATTTTGTGAAACTAAATCCAAAGACATTGTTGATATGCTGCTTATTGAATGTACTAAAGCTGAGGCGAGAATACAGTTACATACACGTATTGAGCAAATTCAACCACACCAACGCTTTAAACTTCATACCACCCAAGGCACATTTCAATGTCAGTCTTTAGTCATTGCTAGTGGTGGCTTATCTATTCCCACTATGGGGGCTAGTCCTGAACGATCCACACGAATTTACTCATATATCCCTTGCTCCAATTGTGTTTGAATGATCATCTGTACCAAGAGAATGGAGGCAAGAAAGAGTTGTTCATTAGAAAAAATAAGTTGTTTTTTTAAG
>NZ_JBAQZB010000050.1:0-5224 GCF_049790535.1 Legionella sp. | reverse complement strand
GAATAATATAAGATCCGTGTTCAGTGAATATCAAAAGGATATACCTGATTTAAATAAAATCTCGAGAAACTTAGATGCATTTGTCAATAAAGTTGAAAGACAACTTCAAGTAAATGAACAAAAATATAAACGACAAGAAAACAATATAACAATTCACTTGGAGGATACCAGAAAAGTTTTAGTACAACAGGCGTCTAGAAATATAAATAAAACGCGGTCCATTATAGATGAGCTGTTTGTTTATACATCAGATAAAAAATATGAACACGAATTAGAAGCCGCTATAAATGCTTTGAATTTTTATAAAGAAGAATTTAAAACAGCTGAAAATTCTGTTGCAATGAAAAAAATATTAAATAAATGTAAGGAGGAACTAGAAAAAATCAAAAAATCCAATATAACAATGTTATTACAACTAAAAGTTGATAATAATATTGAGCTACTTAACAAATTAGTTACTTCATGGGAGAACTGTGAAGAATTAATAGACCAATTGATTATATCTGAAGAAACTCAAGATATGAGAAGTATTTCTAATTCTTGTAGATTTTTCAGAGATTCTGGAGATCTTAGTGGTTTTTCGGAGCCAACAATAGTTGTTGCTGCACAACAAAGGGAAAATGAAAAACCTGCGAAAAGGAATTAGTAAAGATATTACTCTGGGCTCATGCGGATATTTAGTTCTGGGATAAGAGGATGCTGCTTTTGAAATGTAAAAGCGGAAGATCAATCCAGTATTTCTACGCACGAAGGTACACAATAAACAGGTCATAACAAATCAAAAATTTTATTTTGACCTTTTGAATATATTAAATTTTATTTTTAGGAGAATAAATATGTCTACAAATCTACCCACCAATAAACTCAAATCTTTAATGTTTACCAGCTCTACACCTCCATCCAGCTCTACACCTCCATCCAGACCTACACCATCTTCACCCCCTCCATCCCCCGGGGAGATAGATTATAAAAAATTGATTGCAGAGTTGAAAGCCAATCGAGAAAAAGGTAACAAGTGTCATATAGAATATCTTAAAAAACAAAATACAATTTTTAATAAGGTTATAACTGAGAGTAGGAAAGTTATTGATGAGGGTAGTAAAATTGTATCTGGGTCAAAACCATAAAGTTGACCAAAGTAGAACCGGTCTATACGGAATGATAAATAAAAAATATACTTGTTAGATCTCTCTTGCAAGTAGAAGAGGGATTTGTTTAAGGCGATGTTTTTCCAGAATTAAAAGGGTAAAAAAATGTCGCCTCATGTTTGTTATAAAACAAATTGGTAATATAAGAATTGGGGATTGCTTGTAATTGTTTCAGCGTGGCTAAATCTGTTTTTCCTTGTAATTTTATAGTAAAAATCATTTGCCGAGCCTTTCCTGAGGCTATCCATTTCATAATAAGCGTATAAGCACGTTCAGGATAACAAGCCACATCGGATAATACCCAATCATAGGCTTGTTGCAAAACAGTAGGTTCAATGGCAAAAGCGCTTTGGTGTAAGCAGGTTACGCCTGTAAGTTTCGCAATTTTAGGATCTAAAGGGGCTTTATCAACAGCGGTAACTTTTGCGCCTAATGAGTGCATCACATAAGTCCACCCACCAGGTGAGGCACCTAAATCTAAAGCTAAATCATCCGTTTGAGGATAACGTCCTAACAGGGTTAATGCTTCCCATAATTTTAAATAAGCTCGATTGGGTGGATTGATTTTATCTTCAATGAAATAACAGGCTCCTTGTGGCCATTGCCGTAATCGTTTTGCGCTAAAAACCAATGTATTTTGATCCAATAAACTAAAAGCACCGATGGATGGGATTTCTTGTTCAATAGGAAAGTGGCGAGTAAGGATCGTATATCGACGTAATTGTTCTTCAATTAGGTGTGAGCGTCTTATATGAGAAATTGGATGCAAATACCAGAATTTCCCAGCTTGGCGAAGGATTTTTACTGCTTCTGAAATAGATTGAAAAGTCACTATTTGTGGTTCTAGCCAAACATCCTGAGCAAAGCAGACATTAGGATTTTTATATGAAGAAAAAACTAAATTTGCGACACTATTCGTAATCTCTTCTAATTCTTCAGTAAGTACATGAAGAAATTCAGGTTTTACAACATAAATAGCAGCAAGTTGTTTTGCCATGAGTCATCCAAAATAGGTTTTAAACGTTGGTTATAATATCATTGTGTTGATAATTAATACATTTGTTTTTATACTTCGCAGTACCGTGATATTCTAAAGTGTCATGTTATTAATCAAAAAGTTGTTATAAAGTTTTATTACTGTAAGTTGGCATGTTCTTTAGTAATACATATTATTCTTAACATCGGAATAAATGCAGCTTTTTCAAAATTATTGGGGGGTTAGTGTCTAAAAATATTGCTTTTACAGCTGAATTAGATTTAAAGTTTTTTACACAAGAACAATTTGAATCGATTGACGGGCTAAGTAGTGCAGGACATGCCTCTACTCTTGTTCGTAATGTGCTACGTATTTTAATGATGGGATGGACTAAATCTTGGAGAGAATTATTGACCTCCACTGTCTTTCATGCTGTTTTTATTAAACGTAATTTTGAATTGGTAAGAGAAATGCGTTGTGCTTTTCAAAATGGTTTTGAAGAGCTGTTTTCGCAACTTGATGGTTGCTCTTTGAATGAGGATCAAAAAGAACAGGTCCAACTTTATTTAAGTAATTGTTTGAGTTTGTTACCTTACAGTGATTTAACAGCTTATGAATCCATTAAAGTTCCTCAATTAATTGAGGAAAAATGGCAGTTAGTTGAATATCAGGTTAAACCTATTGAATTAACCAAAGGTAATGAATGGGATCAAGATCGTGTTTTTGCCTATGGTTTGGAGCCTTTATTCCAAAGAAAGGCTGAATCCCATTTAATATTTATGGGGACTACTTATCCTGCAGGCCAGGGTTTTCTATCTCAAATAAACGCGAATGCCAGAGGATTTGAATCAGTGGGTAAAATCTTGTATCAAACTGGCCGTAAGCGAATTCACACTTGGCTGGAGCAACAGGAAAATAAAATTCATGTATGTGGAACCAGCCAGGGCGGCTCTTTAAGTTTATTACTTGCTATAGATAAAGGGACAGACAAGAGTACCTATCAGTTATCGCGAGTTGATGCCTTAAATCCAGCCGGACTTCATGATATGCTTGATGATTGGGAGAAACTGCAAGATAAACCTGAAGTTGTGGTACAAAAACAGGGTGCTGATCCTGTCTCCTCTTTTGGTTTGTGGAAAAATGATTGGCGCATTCTTCATGTCATCCCTCCTGCAGAGAAACAAGGACCTAATGGTTTTTGGGATCATGCTTTAAATTATGCAGGATTGAAAGGGACACAGTTTAACTCTATTGATGCGCAAGAAGATAATGCAACACGAGATAAGCGAAATTTCTGGTTTTTTTTTCTTGGCAGAATCTTTATTTATTATACTATCTTAGTTCCTTATACTTATATATATCGTCCTGTTGGGTATTTTTTTGCTAAAAATTGGCCTTTATTGATTTTGATGCCAGTTAGTTTGTTAATTATACATTTTGCAGTACGTAGTGTTTTAACAGGTCTTGCCTTAGTTGTATTAACGTCTATTTTAGTAATGGCTGCTATTAGCATTTTTTTAACCCCTATTTTTAAGAGTCGTTCGATCATTTCCTATGCGAAAATGCATGATCCTCATCTTCCAAGAAACAAACATATGGATATTTACGACATTGATAATGCAGTAGATATAGATTTAAATTATCAGCAGGTAAATACTTATTATCAAATAATGCGTTGTTTGGTAAAACAAAAAGAGTTTTTGCCTCATAAGGAGTGCCCATCAAAAAATATTCAATTGTTGAGCAAGAGGGCTTTGTTGGAGGCGAGCGAAAACCCTGCTAATGCTTCTATTTGTGTATCTTTTAGGGTTACAAAAGCCAAAGCAGCGCTTTTTCGGCATTCCTTAACTTTAATTCATAAAATAGGAGTTAAGAATCAAGAAAAATTAAAACAGGCTTTGGAAGAAAATTATAAAGAATACCGTCTAGGCAAGCCACTAAATTCACCTAAGCTTTCCTCCTGAACAAAAGCAAAGCCATCATTAGCCGATATGAAACAAAAAAACTCCACATCAACACCTACATAGTGACGCATGCTGTGCTTGCTGGCTTCAAATTGACAAGATAGTCACTAAAAACGAAACGCAATACGAGCAGTAATAGAGTAGAGAAAAGGAAAGTACGTATCCGCAGGACTTAATTGCGTCTCACCAAAGCCAGCAGTATAATTTCCTGCAAGTTCACCCATTAAATGTTCCGTGAAATTATAATTTACTCCCACGCCAAAAGTAGGAGTTAACCGCCAATTATCAACAATTATATCTCGACGATAGAGGGCTGCGGCTCCAGTGCTGGAATAAATTCTAAAATTGCTGTGAGGCACTAGTAACATAATTTTACCCATTAAACTAATGCTTTCCGTTTTAGTGTTTAAACTGAGCATACCATCATGAGTAAAGCTGAATATACTTATCTCATTAAAATAAATAGTTGAATTGGGGTAACGCATATAATTTGCTTCAATAGCAAAATATGGAGAAAGTTCATATCCAGCTAAAACACCCCAGGTTGCTCCTCCTTCTTCAACTTCTATAGGGGTGGAAAGCATTAAAGCTAGATTTTGATTTTGTTCATTAGCAACTAAACCCTGCCATGTAGTAGAACCATAGCCAGCTATAAGACCTAAATAGAAAGGATATTGGTACGGGCTTTTTATTTCCGCTTTGCATAATGGGGTAAAAAGAAAAAAAATTAACAATAGAAATAATTTTGATTTTTTTTTATGAATCACAATAAAATACTCTTTATTAATGCAATTCTGAGCTTGAAAACTGTTGAACAATTTATTGTCAGAATTGCTCAAATATACTTATTGACAAGCTTGTTGAGTAGAACTACACACTCTTCCACGTGAATCTATTCCACCAGAGTGGTAACAGTTCCAGTTATCCATACAGTCTTGAGTGGTTGTGTATTTTTGATATTCACAAGCATTTTGTAACGAACCAAAAACGCTAATCAATCGTGCATAAAGCATATTCATATCTTGACACATGATTGGTGGCAGACCCGAATTAACGCAATAACAGGTGGCTGCGGTTTTAAATGAGGCACAAAAAGTTGGATCATTGGTAGAAGCAGCATTATTACAGGTAAAGGC
>NZ_JBAQZB010000049.1:0-34074 GCF_049790535.1 Legionella sp. | reverse complement strand
GACAGAGTTCTATCACTAACTTGTCGCGATTTTTGCAAAGCTTCTTCGGCCTGAATCTTTTTCATCTTATCAAATTGTTCAAATCCTTGAATCAAGGCCTTAGTTCTGATTTTTCGAAATGCAGTATCTGTGAGTTCACTCTCTAAGTCTTCTTTGAACTTCTGCTCCTCATTAGTCAATGCACCACCTGACGTTTCAAAATACGACTCAATAAATTCCTCGGGGGTGTCGCTTTCCATAAATAAAAGCTGTATATTGTTCGGTCCTATTTTATTTTCTGCTCTTGTTAACAAGTCCTCCAATGTTGCATTAACTACGCCCTTTTCTAGCTCGAATGACGACTTATTATTCTTATGTGGCGTTGCAATCGAATCTTTATCTGTTTTGGTGTTTAAAGCGCTTAATTGAGTTCTACGTGCTTCAACTTTATCTTTTATTAAGTCACGGACGAATGGCACATCGATAAATTTAACATTTTCAGAGAATCCCAACTTTTGTATCGCTTGTTGAAAACTAGGTTTATTGTCTTCAGCTAATTTATTTAATTCTTCAAGAGGTGCATTATCTATTGCTTGGAGAACCCAGGAAGTGGCTGCCCATTTTCTAATCTTTTCTATCTGATTATCTGGTAGAACTTTTTCACGCAAAATACTCACTTCTGATGGCACTTTTTTCCAACGATGAGCGTCTATACGCACCCAACGTGCGGATGGTTTTCTACTTTCTTTTATCTGCTGATTAGATAAATTTTTTTCATTCAGGGTTATTTCTTCCGCTTTTTTCCAGTAATAAGCGTCTGTGAGTTTAGGTTCTACTTTCTCTGCTAGATAAGACCTACATATCTCCTCATTATTTTTTAAAATATTAAGTAAAACTTCCTGATCAGTCAGTTTATTTAAACTAAATTTCACCCGTTGTGCGGCAGCAATCTGTTGGATCTCAAGAAAATTGGGAGTACCATGCGGATCTAAAAATTCATCAGAAGAATAATAATTCGACTTATGCACCCTTTTTTCTTCTGCAGAAGTACTATCCATCAACTCCAATAGTTTAGCGTAAGGTTTTATAGCATTTCGGAATGCATTCGCATCTTCAGGATTTACACTTAATATGGCATCCAATAATCCGGTTATGTCTTGTGGCCTTTTACCAAGGATAAGATTATTTAATTTATTTAATAAATCAGCATTGCGAGACATAATAACACCCCTAATGGATCATTAATAATTCATCATGATTTTATTTTAGACTTAATTTCTCAAGTTAACCTAAATTTTTAAACATTAATTTATCATTTTGGTTTATAAATTGACTTAAATCATCACAAGCTTGAGTTTTTATAGGAGAAGTTTTTTATTAATAATGTAAAATTATGTATGTATTCAAAGTGATATTGAGAATAGATGTTATTAAGTAATAAAAATAAATGTAACAAACAGAATGGAAGTTTTTTTGGGAAATAACTAAGAGAGCACCGGTTGATAAACATGGTTATGCCAATCTTTAGGCTCTCGTTTACAAACATTAAAAAAAGTAAAGGAATTGCATTCTATGGTTTTGTAGGATTGCATAGTCTGGTCAATAATTTTATTTATTTCTCTTTGAGTTGAGGTTTGGCCATACAAGCCTCTCAATTGACGAATAATCCATAATCTACTACGTAATTGACGGATGAATTTTAATCCCGCGCACTCTATTTCAGGAGAGTTTCCATTCACATCTTTTCGTAATTGACTTAATTCCTGTTGAAAATCAAGATGATTTTTCCTGATCTCAATCCAACGACGAATACATTCGATAGCTAAATTTTTTTTATATTTCAAACAAAATTGATGATCTTCTCCAATATTTCTTAAAATATTTTTAAACTCAGTATAAGAGTACTCTGGCGTTATACGCGAAATGTAGGGGTTAGTAAATTGATAAGATTGAATTTTTGTATCGATATCAGCCTCTTTAAAACTATCAGTTTTAAATGCACCCTTTTCTAACAAATGTCGGGTGATACACTGCATGTTTTTGCGAATATCACTTTTGACACCTATTTCAGTAGAATCAATTTGTTCTACTGCAAGATCTAAAGGAGTTTTTCCAACACTATTTCGAGTATTGATGGAATGCGCAAACATCCGAACTGTTTCTTCATAACGATATTCACCCAGTTTAATTGCTGTATGTAAAGGAGTATCTCCCTCTTCAAATACATTAGTACAAAGTTCTTTAAAATGAGTCAACGACGTGGTTACTTTCTCCTGTAAATCATGCTGTGCAGGAAATATTTCAGCCAATAAACTTTCATTTTCCCGTTCATCTAACCCAACTACAAACTCACGAAATTCTTTTATTGAAAAAAGTACCGCACGCAATGCGGCCACTCGCGCCACCATTGCGTGCGTTAATAAAGCAATATGTGCCCGATCAATAGGATTTTGAAAATCGGCACAATCACGTAATGTGCGTTCAATTAGTTCAGTTGGAATTAAAATATGCTTATAAAAAGTTTTCCACTTTACTTTTTTAAATTCGGAATTAGTCGCTAAATTAGCAAAAGCTTTATTTTCTGCCCAACTATGATATTCCTTATTATCGATAGGATTAGCAAGATAGCCAAATTTTGTTGGCCAATAAGAGTTCGCCGAATGTTTCAAATTAGGAAAAGATAATAAATCTTCAACGGTAATATCAAAGGCACTGGGACCATGAAATAAATGAAAGGGTCTTCTAATATGAAAACCCATAATACTGTCGACAAACATTAAATCATGATCAATTTTAAAAAATACTACATGCGGTTTTCTATTTTTTTCCACTATATAAAAACCAAAATTCCCTTTATGCAAATCATCTTCTTCCATAGTATAAGAAGTCGTCAGAATGCTTGCCAGTGACTCGTAGTCTATGGTCAATTGATTTTTTTTCTCTGCATTCATTAATTTGGCACAATAGCCTTGCGGTAATTTATCTAAAAAATAAATTGGAATTTCCTCGGGCTTAGTAACCTTTTGTGCTCTAGTGTTACAGTATTTAAAAGAAGTACCTAAATTATAAAAAGATTTTTCTAATCCTTCTTTATTTTCAATAACATAGCAAAGATGCAGAACAGCCATTCCAACAACATTTTGTTTCTCATCAATAACTAAATGTTGATGAGGGGTTAAATCAGGGGTTAAAAATAATTTGGCTAATTGACTAAAGGATAACTCTAAACGAGATAAGGAAGGAATGCCTAATTTATTTTTTTTATATACAATGTTTTTACCGTTGGGATTATATATTGCACCACAATAAGCTTCATGCCCCGAAAAGGAAGGAGCACCTAAGGTAATGTCTTTAATCTTGTAAAAGTCTACCAATTGAATACCATCATTGTTATATTTTTTATTTTAACATTCTGTTTAAAAAAAAACAACTTTTTGCTTTGATTTAATTGGGTTACATCTTCTCTAAAACTTCATGTAGATACTTTACAGGTTCAATTACTATGGAAGAGTTCTGTTGTTTGGGAGCATTAGCAAAGGGAAGAATAGCGCGTTTAAAACCGTGTTTAGCCGCTTCTTTCAAACGCTCCTGACCACTTTGTACCGGTCTAATTTCACCAGCCAGTCCCACCTCACCAAAAATAATAGTTTCACTATCAAAAACACGATTACGCAAACTTGACACTACCGCAGCAAGTAAAGCTAAGTCTGATCCAGTTTCTGTAACCTTTACTCCACCCACCACATTAATAAAAATGTCCTGATCGTAGGTAGCAATGCCTCCATGGCGATGTAAAACAGCCAACAACATGGCTAAACGATTATGTTCCAGACCCACGGTAACCCGTTTGGCTTGCTGTCCATGTGCTTCATCCACCAGTGCCTGTACTTCCACCAGCATAGGACGAGAACCTTCCCAGGTCACCATAACTGCACTGCCAGGAGTAGGTTCTGGTTGGCGTGATAAAAAAATTGCGGACGGATTGGCTACTTCCTTTAAACCCTTATCTGTCATTGCAAAAACACCCAACTCGTTCACAGCACCAAAGCGATTTTTAATCGCACGAATCACGCGAAAACGACTGTCACTTTGACCTTCAAAATACAAAACACTATCGACCATATGTTCTAAGACACGAGGACCAGCCAAAGCACCTTCCTTAGTCACATGCCCGACTAAAAAAACCGCCGTCTGAGTCATCTTAGCAAAACGAACTAATTGTGCTGCGGATTCACGTACCTGACTAACCCCTCCTGGAGCAGAATTAATATTCTCCGTAAAAATAGTCTGGATGGAATCGATTACAATAATTTTTGGGTTTTCCTTTTGTGTATGGGAAATAATAGATTCGACCTGTGTTTCAGCTAAAAGACGTAAACCAGCTAATGGAAGATTTAAACGTTTAGCGCGCATAGCAACCTGCTGTAATGATTCCTCGCCGGTAACATATAAAACAGTTTCTTGCATCGACAGATTAGCCAAAGTTTGTAGCAATAAAGTGGATTTACCTATGCCGGGATCCCCACCAATTAAAACTACTGAACCATATACCAGACCCCCGCCTAAAACACGGTTTAATTCAGATAAACCACAATTCATGCGAATTTCTTTATCCATTACCACATCTTCTACCGCAGTAATTACTGACCGTTGGTTTACCCAAGCACCATTGCGAGCATTACGACTAATAGGTACAACCCCTTCTTCGGCAATAGAATTCCATACCCCACATTGTGTGCATTGTCCCGACCATTGCTTAAAAACAGCGGCACATTGATTGCATACAAATTGGGTTTTTGTTTTCATAATTGTTAACCTTTATTAATCCAAGTTCTGGCATAATAAACTAAAAATAGGGCATCTAAAAAGGTGTATTTCGGACAAGAAAACCTTAACCCTATTCGTTAACCCATTGAATCCTTAAAACAAGTCAGTATAATTAATAAATTTTGCACAATTAGGACAGGGTATATGAGCAAAGGCATCCACTTTGAGCAGTCTATAGAGGAACTGGAAAAAATTGTCAGGCAGTTGGAAAAAGGGGAGTTAACCTTGGAAGATTCGCTAAAACAATTTGAAAAAGGAATTGGTTTAGCCAGACATTGTCACGATGTATTGCAACAAGCGGAACAAAAAATAGAAACTCTAACTGCTGACCGATCGACAACACAACCAACCAGCCCAGATGAAGAATTACGTGATTAATACTTACTTACAACGTCATGAACACGTGCTTGAACAAATAATTAATACTACGTCTATACCGGCGAAGAAAATTTATTCTGCCTTGAATTATTCTCTATTTCCTGGCGGAAAAAGAGTCAGACCAATCTTGGTTTATTTGATTGGTAATCTCATTGATCTAGAGTTAGAAGTTCTCGATATTATTGCCGTAGCAGTGGAATTAACTCATTGCTATTCATTAATTCATGACGATCTTCCTGCTATGGATGATGATGATCTGCGCCGCGGCAAACCAAGCTGTCATAAAGCATTTGATGAAGCAACAGCCATTTTAGTAGGCGACGGTATGCAGGCTCTAGCTATCGAGATATTATTGACACGCTTATCTGATTTACTCAATCCCTCACAAATTATTGCTATCACCCACAAATTAGTCAAAGCCAGTGGCATCAGTGGCATGGTGAGTGGGCAAAGTCTGGATTTATCAGAATTAGCCAAAGCATCCATTACTGAGAAGCAACTTCGCGAAATTCATCACCTAAAAACTGGACGACTCATTTCTGCGTGCATCGAAATGGTTTTAGCAGCAAAAAACTCCATTTCTAAACACACTGAAATGGCATTAAAGACTTATGCGATTCATATTGGTCTGGTTTTTCAAATACAAGATGATTATTTAGACTACTATGCACCGACTAAATTACTGGGAAAAGGCCGCTCTTCCGATTTAGCTAACCAAAAAACCACCTTTGCGACATTGTATTCCAAAAATAAATTGGAAGAAGAAATACGTATGCATTATCAAATTGCGAGCGATGCATTAAAGCTATTTGCACATAAAGCAGATGCATTACTCAAACTCACACGGAACTTACAAAATCGTAGCAATTTAGAAAAATGTGGGTCTGCTGAACAAAATTATGCGCGATAATCATGGACTTTAATTGCAGAACATTTCTTTCTTCTATATGATTGTTCTTAGAGTACTCTAAACACTATTCTGTGAAATGATAAAATCATGGTTCAAAACATGGTTAACAAAATACCTTTGCACTGAACATCAAAACATGCACATGTCTTTAACGCAAAACAAAGACGAAGTGTTTACAGTTGATTTTTATAATAATTATTGTTCACTCATAGCGTCTGGCGCAAAGCTTAAGCTCGTAGAAGCTATGTTTAACCTCAACTTATTTGCTTTATTTGAACATAATAAGTGTGTTTCAGAACAAGCGATCATCGAAAAATTAGGATTAATGCCCAATAGAGCCAAAAAATGGCTGTATCTTTTGAGTGACGCGCATTTTTTAATAAAAGTTGAGATTGATAACCAACCTGCTTATCAATTAACTAATGGATTTATCAAATTGCGCCACAGTGAACAATGGTCTTCAATGCAATTCTTTTTTAATACCTGGCATGTAGCAGCAGACGAAAATCTCACTGATGTATTACGTTATGGCAAAGTTAAAACCAGTGTTTCCTGGCCTCCCAAAACGGACGTAGAGGTTAAATGGCTTGAAGATTGGATGACAGAAACCGCGGACCTGCCTATTCATTCATTATTAAAAGAAATTAATTTTAAAAAAGTGACTTCCTTTTTAGATGTAGGTGGTGGTGATGCCACTATGGCTTGCGCATTAGTAACTGCACACCCTCATTTAAAAGCCGCTGTGTACAATTTACCTAAGTCAGCACAGCTAGCGAGAAACAATATCGCATCCAAGAAACTAAGCGATAAAGTATTGGTAATTGAAGGCGATTTTATTAGTGATAACCTGTTCCCAAAAGGATTTGATCTCATTTTATTTACTCGTGTTTTCTTTGATTGGGATGAATCCATAAACAGAAAATTATTAAAAATGGCTTATCAGGCTTTACCCCAACATGGTCTTGTATCCATTTGTGAATTTTATAAAGAAGAAAATAGGGATAGGTGCCTTTCTTCAGAGTATCGGTATATTTTTCACGATGATTTTGCACCCCATGTCATGAAAACCGCAGCAGAATATCTAACTATGTTAGAAGAGACAGGCTTTACAATGCTGTCTGTTCAAAAACAAAGTCCGTCTTCTTTATGTACCGTCTTATTGGCTCGAAAATAACAGTTAATTTTTATCTGCTTCCCGCTTCGTCATACACGAATACAACAATCGATTTCCTTCATGAGGTTGTTTACCATGCATGAAAGTAAGATTATCCACAATCATAAAGTCTCCCTTTTGCCAACGTATAACACGCGTATGCTTTTGGATAATCCGATTAATTTCTTTTACTTCATCAGCTGAAAAAGCCTGCCCATTGCCATAATGACAAACCATAGGGAATATATCTTTTAAAATCATATATCGAGCAGTCAGGTACCTATGAATAGGTAGGTCGGTTAACTTACCATACAAAAAATTTGCATAATAATTGAGATAAGCAGCTGAGTTAAACCAATTTGTTTTATGGGTAAGCGGATGGTCTAATGCTCCAGGTAAGTAGGTTGATACAATTAACTCTTTACCCTTATTGATCCACTCCCAACCAAGCTTATCCTGAATTAATTTTTTTTCAATTTCATTTTTTTCATCTGTTGTAAAATATTCAAACCAGCTACGCGCACTACCAATACCCCAAATTTTTTGTAGTAGCTTATATTTTATTGTTTTACCATGAAAAAACTGTTTATAGACAACGCCATATTCTTTAATCTTCGTTTGAATCGTTTGTGGCATATCTTGCCAAATAGATTCTGCATTAGCGACAATGGTGCCTCCACCTTTTTGAGCTGGAGTTACACAACAAAAATAAATAGTATCTGGTGGATTTTTCGATCTGGGTTTTTCATGATGAAGAGGCAAAGGAATATGAGGTGGAAGATCACTTGAAGTATATATGTCATTTTGCAATACAGTTCTTGGTAAATCATAATCACTGGTATCGCATCGATTGCCTAAATCACACAATGCGATGGCTTGTGAAAAATAGCTCTCATCTTCACAGGAAAAACCTCTAAATAAAATAGCGCCATACTGAGTAATCTGAGCGATGAGTTCCGCACGATGTTTAGCGATTAGAGTGAGTAAGGGTTTTGTATCGGTGTGATCATGATTTGCAGAAACCAACACCATTGGTAAATTTAGTTCAGATACCATGATCGGATTCAAACTCATTGTTTCTCCCATAACGACAGAGTTATTTTATAGCCTCTAAAAAAATAGGCCGTGTCTCATAATATAGCTTACCCTCATATTTGTATTGACAAATTTTTTGAAACGCGTCACACAGCGTATTACTCAAATCCTCCTGAATTTCTTCAGCAATGGTGTTCATGAATGGAAGCGTTAATAATAAACCTTTAAAATACTCCATACTTGGGAGATAAATTCGCAGCGTTTGTAAGTCAAGTCTAACTTTTCTAAAAGGTATTTTATTTAAGACAGTCAAAACACGATAAAAATAATCTGTATACTCATTAAAGGCATTAATATTTTGTTGTGCCAAATCACTGTAGCGACTGTTTTTTATTAATTCTTGCCATGCTTGCAAAACACTATTATCAGAAAATGAGGAAACAATCGCATATAATCTTCCCTCACCTTTTAATGCATTAAAGATATTAGAGAAAGATAATTCAATCTGAGTCCAGTGCAAACACCAAAAAGACAAAATAAAATCAAACATCATAGAAGACTGATAGTCTTCAATCCGATGAACTTCAAAAGAAAGATTTTTACGCCGCCAATGCTGCTCGGCATAGTTTACCATTTCTGCAGAACTATCAATCCCAAGAATTTGCCCGCTTTTTACGAAACCTGCTAGCCGGTTAATGTAGTATCCATCACCACTACCAATATCTAAAATAGAACCAAAGGGATGAATATTAAAACTTTTGCGAAAAAGTTCATTTACTTCAGTTTGAAAATAGTTTCCAACTAAATATTGTTCAGGACGCCATACCAAATCACTATCCCATATTGATGATATAAGTTGACTTACTATAGCAAATTTTAAGAGTAGAAGAATAGTATTGCAATTGACAAACAAAATAATGAATAATGTTGTGGGCTTAACTTAAAAAGGACTTAAATGAAACACTATTGCTTTGCTTTAACGCTTACTGCGGCTGCAATTGGTAGTCTAGCGACTACTAACATTCATGCAACAATCTCTAATCCTCAAGTTTCTAATGATGCTAATAATTTATACTTCAGTTATACAGAAAGTAAAAGTTTCACCTATTACCACGTTTTTATCGATTCTGATATGAATCCAGCAACAGGCTACAGCATTGGGGGTATTGGCGCTAATTTAATGCTTGAGAATAATGGCTTATCCAAGAGCACAGCAAATGGTTCAAGCTGGAGTTGGTCTTATTTAGCAAAAGCACCCTTCACTAATTCTAATAATACCTTGAATTGGAGCCTCCCTTTGTCAACCCTGGGTACGCTAACTTGCAATCAACCTATTAACATTGTGTATAATGCGCAGAATGCTTCGGGCTCAGGTGATACATCCGCAATTATTAATCATAAAATTAATGTAGGGGGTAATTGTTCTGTCATTACTAATCCTCAGGCAACTGCTAATAATACTGACTTTATTTTTTCTTACGATGTTTCAGCAGCACAAGCTCATTATCGAGTATACATTGACACAGATCAAAATGCCTCTACGGGTTATAGTATAGGAGGTATTGGCGCTAATTACTTATTACTAGATTCAACTTTGTATAAATATGAAAATACAACTTGGAAGCAAGTAGGAGCAGTGACGTTTACTCAGACGAGTGCTAATGCAGTTTCTTGGACAGTTGGTAGAGATGTAATGGGTTCTATTGATTGCGCTGGGGCATTTTCTTATGTATATGAAATAGAAAGTAGTAGCGGTACTGTGATTGATGAACCAGCCGCGGTTCTCACGTTTTCAGCAGACCCCAACTGCACCACACCGCCACCACCTAGCAGCGCTCAAAACATTGCTGTACCCGCTTATTTTGAGCCGTGTACAACAAGTGGTTGTAATTGGTCAACACTTAATAGTTCAATTCCTACGGTAGGTATCGCCGTTATTAATCCCAATAGTGGCCCTGGTTCCGCATTACAGCAAAGTTATGTAACTCAGACAAAAACAACTCAATCTTTGGGCGCTAAGGTTTTAGGATATGTTGACACAAATTATGGTACAATCGCCTCAAGCAAGGTAACTGCTCAAATTGATGATTACTATAACTGGTATAATGTTGATGGTATCTTTTTTGATGAAGGATATTCTAATGATTGTACAATGCTATCCTACTACGAGACTTTAAATTCTTATGTTAAAGCAAAAGGTGGTGCGAGTATTACGATTGTCAATTATGGCACTAACACCCCTTCCTGCTATGCAAATGCTTCAGATATTTTAATTGAGTTTGAAGATGTCTATAGTAATTATTCAAAATGGAAAGCAACTGGTTGGGAATCAACTTATCCCGCTTCAAAATTTTGGCACATTGTTTATAATACACCGCAAAGTTCTTTAGCAAGTGCAATTTCCCTCTCTCAGCAACGAAATGTGGGATATGTTTATGTGACTTCGTTGACTACTCCTAACCCTTATTTAAATTTACCCGCATCAGCCTATTGGTCTAGTGAAGTAAGTTTGATAAAAGCAGCTACTGCGAAGTAATATAAAATTGTACAGGGCATTAATGTCTAAATGGCGTTAATGCCCAAATTTATGATAGGCATTTTGGTAGATAGTACCGTTTAAGGCAATAAACTTCTTTTGAACACTACTGAGTATTACGAAAATGTTGAAAGATACGTTTGGCTAGATGCTCACTAATACCCTGTACTTTGGCAATTTCTTCTAAAGGAGCTTTTACTAACTCACGTAAACCACCAAAACGACGCAGTAAAGCTTGTCGACGCTTGGCACCAACTCCTTCAATATCTTCCAAAGTAGATTGCAAACGCTTTTTTTGTCTTTTCTTACGATGGGCTGTAATGGCAAAACGATGAGCCTCATCACGAATATGCTGCAAAAGATGTAAGGCCTTAGAATCATCTGGCAAAATGAACTCACGTGCTTCCCGTACTAAAATTAACTTTTCCCATCCCGCTTTGCGACCCGGTCCTTTGGCAATTCCGAGGAGAATTACTCCCGTAACATTTAAGAAATCAAGAACTCGTTGAGCAACTGCCACCTGCCCTTTGCCACCATCAATAATCAAAATATCAGGGAAAGATTGAGCCTCTACCAAGCGTTTAAAGCGGCGCGTAATGGCTTGCTCCATGGCTGCATAATCATCCCCAGGTGTAATACCTTGAATGTTAAAACGACGATATTCACTTGTAATTGGTCCTTCTCTATCGAAAACCACACACGAGGCAATGGTAGCCTCTCCTTGAGTGTGACTGATATCAAAACATTCCATGCGTTCAATAGGCTTTTCAAACGCTAAAAATTGCTCTAACTCTTGGAAGCGAGAACGCACAGTCGAATGTTTTGTCACATACTCTGCAATCGCAACACGAAGGTTATTTAGTGCAAAATCCATCCAGCGTGACTTAGTGCCACGAGGTCTAGTCTGAATTTTGCAGGATTTACCACGCTCCTGGGTTAATACCTCTTGCAACGATTGAGGATTAGCCAAAACGTGATGAGTAATAATTAAAGGTGGAATTCGCTCTGGCATATTCAAATAATAAAAACTAACGAAGGCATCAAAGGTTTGTTGCCATAAATTATCCAGACTTAGATCGTCTTCTAATCCTTGCAGGGGCACGGAAGGAAAAAAACTCTGGCTTGACAGTACTTGTCCTTCACGTATGGTCACACATTGTATGCAGGCAAAGCCTGGGCTTACCTCGATAGCAATGGCATCTGCATCACCACTTAATTGCATTACACCTTGTTGTTCTTGTACTAAGCGCAAACTCTTAACTTGATCGCGAAGTACTGCCGCCTCTTCAAAATTCAAATTCTGAACTGCTGCATCCATGCGTTTAGCCAATTCATCGAGTATTAATTGGCTTTTACCTTGTAAAAATCGCATCGCGTCATGCACAGATTGTTTATAATCTTCTGGAGTAATATAGTTTACACAAGGTGCCGTACACCGTTTAATTTCATACTGTAAACAAGGTCGCGACCGAGCATTAAAAAAACTGTCACTACAATTACGAATTTTAAATACTTTTTGAATGGTAACAATTGTTTCCTTTACCACGGTAACACTAGGATATGGACCAAAAAAATTTCCAGAGAGCGGCTTTTTTTTCGAACGATAACTTTCTATACGCGGAAAATTGGGATGATTGGAAAGATGGATGTAAGGATAGGATTTATCATCGCGCAAAAGTACATTATATTTGGGTCTTAATGCTTTAATCAGATTACTTTCCAACAATAAAGCTTCTGTTTCGCTACGTGTTACAGAAATTTCAATGGAAGCAATTTGACTTACCAGTGAACGTGTTTTAATTCCTGTATTTTGCTTATTAAAATAACTGGCAACCCGTTTTTTAAGATGAGAAGCTTTACCTACATACAGGACAGTTCCTTGCGCATCCAGCATACGATAAATACCAGGGGCATTCGGTAATTTGCTAAGAAACTGCAGCAATTCTGCGGAAGGATTTGGAGCTTCAATCATTAGTTGCTAAATCAATGGGGGGTTCAATAATTCCATGTTTTAACGCTAAATAAGTAAGTTCCACATCATTTTTAATTCCCAACTTTTCAAAAGTACGATAACGGTAACCGTTAATTGTCTTTGAGCTTAGAAAAAGTCGATCACAAATATCTTGAACATTCATTCCACTGGTAATCATGAGCATCACTTGCATTTCACGTTCAGATAAAATGTTAAAAGGTGATCCTTGAACTTCTACCAAACTATTAATCGCTACTTTTTGCGCGATCTCAGCGCTCAGATATCGCTCCCCTTTTGCAACTTTGCGTATGGCAGCAGCCATTTCTCCAGCTCCTGACTCTTTTGTCAGGTAACCCATAGCGCCCAATTGCAAAACACGAGTAGGTAATACATCAGAACTCATCGCAGTAACGGCGATGACTTTAACATGAGGATTTGATTTTTTGAGACGGCGAGTCACTTCCCAGCCATCAATACCTGGCATTTTCATGTCAAGAAGAACCACATCGGGAGCATGTAATTTAACCAATGCCAAAGCTTGCTCACCGCTTTCCGCGTCAGCAACTACATCAACATCCGACAAATCTTCAAGTAATCGTCGAATCCCCATTCTAACCAATGCATGGTCATCAACAATTAGTACTTTAATCAAATAATGCTCCTTGACCTCTAAGCCAATGAACAACGCTTAACCGTTGATGTTAGCAAGACTAGGTATGCATTACAATAGAATTATTTAGCACTTAAAAGTTTCTATAATGAAAGTTGTCTTCGTTGTTTTAAGCATTGCTAACAAAATAAAATCTTTAAAAATTGAACATTGGTAAACTTTTTAATTTTTAGGTCCTATGTACTTTCTTATCAAGCGCATAATTGTCACATCACTTTTTATTTTATTCTGAAAAAATTGCATTGTCTTAATTTGATAAAAAAAATATTAACATTGTTTATTATATATAATAACTGCTTAATATTTGCTTAATGTTCGTAATTTATAATTAAAATTTTAACACTAATTCTGGATTTACAATGGCTTTTACACTCACTTTATTAGGTACAGATACCCAATTTTCTCCGAATTATGTTATTAATGCATTCGATAAATGTGAAACTTTAAGCTACATATCTACTTTAATCAATAAAAAGATAACAATGCCTGTGGATGATGTTATTCGCTTTAGAAATGAAGATGTAGCAGTTATTGACGGTCCAACTACTTGGGGTTTAGAAATTGGCGATAGAATTGTACGTGGTGTGACTGCAATTTTAGAAGCAGTAAGTCGTGGCGAAATAAATATTAGTGTCATTGCTCATAGCCGCGGAGCAGTCCAGGCAATATTGGTGGCTCATGAGCTGGAACGGATCCAAAAATTACTATTAGAAAATTCAACTAAATTTACCCCCGAAATTTTGAATAGTGTATGTAAACACACTAAAGACGTTATGAGTGGATTTCATAAAAGTGCAATTGAAAGTTTAAATTGGGACGAGATAAGCAAACATATTAACAATGTAAAATTATCTATGTTTAACATTGATCCTGTTCCCGGAGGAAGTTACATAGGAGCGACTTATGTTTCAACGCTACCGTGGAGAGATTCTCGTTTTTATGAACTACCAAAAATTGTTAAAGAATATGAACAATTTATTTATGAAAATGAACGCACTCGATGCTTTAAACCAATTGTACCGAAATGTGTTTCTCAAGAAACTAAATTTAAGCTGCAGAGTTTACCTGGGCATCATGGAACCGGCTCTGGAAATCTTTTAGATCAACAAAGAAGAGTAAATTCCTCGACTAAATCAACAGAACATGTTCAAGAGTTGGTTGTAGTTAGATTGGTTGATTTTCTAACATGTAATGGCGTGAAAATCACGCCAAAAATACCTGAGTCAGATCCTTTTACTCATTTAATAAGTGCATTATTTAACGATCCCACAAAGAATGAAAAAATTCTATTTAAGAACTTATATTTTAATTTATATAATAAGATTGTTGAAAATAGAGAGGCATATTGCCATTATAATACAACTTCCTATGCTGTATTGGGCCAAGAACAAGCAATTAGTCGGTTGATATGGAACGTCACTGATCAGCGTATTGTTCACTATAAAGCTCACAATGACACTTTTTTAGAGACAATTATTCCTCCAGTTCCTGGTAATCATTTTCTTAATTATGAGCATGCTCGTATGCATTTGAATAATGAATTAGGGATTACAGATGACGTCTCTCTAAGTGAAACTATTAAAACAGCGGTTGCGCGTTTGGTAAGAATTTGTAAGCACACGACAAGATTGCAAGAAATAAATAAAACAGGGCATTTAGAGAAACTTACTGACTCTATAATAGAGGATCAATTTGCTTCGGTATTAGCAAAAAAAGAGAATTTTGACATTCTCTTGGATACATTAAGTACGCTCATTGAAAAAGTAAGACAGTTTTATTTACAAAACAAACTTCAAGACACCGATGAGCTAAAAGCGATATATAAGGAAGTTCATAATACATTTACTGAATTTGCCAATTTAACTCAAGAAGACCCAAAAAATGAACTAGCACAGAAAATTTTTGATAAATTAAAATCGGACTTAAAATTTACGCTAACTATGAAGCTTAAGTGTTTAAAAGAGCAATATCAGAGTGTGCTAAAAGAAAAACAATTTTTTACTGAATTTGAAAATAAAATTAGGACAATTATTGAGCGATTAGAAGAAAAAAAATTAAATGATAATTTTACTGAGGTTGCATTGCTAGAACAATTAAATGGATTGCTTATCAAAGCACAAACATTTCAAGAAGAAAATCTACTGTTTTATCAAGAGTTAGAACATGAATTAAAGGTTTTAAGAGAACTTGAGGTTTATAGCGAGTTAGCAGTTGAAAGCCGTGAGTGGGCTTGTTTGGTACTAGGTGAGGCAATCGATAAAAATCTCTCCCATGTAATTCAAGAAGTAATTTTATCTTTTAATGAATTGAGTAATTTTAAAAAAGTTCTACCTAATTTTATTGAATTCGATAACACGTTTGATTGCGCGCAATGGGAAAATGAACTTGAAGGAAATCAAGCTCAAATTATTCATTTAACAGCTCAGTATATTTTTAACCATAAAATATCTTTAGAGATCGTTAAAGCTGCGTTTGGAAGTGAGCATGTTGCTCTTTATAACCAAATTGAAGGACTTGCTATAGGAATGGGGATGGTTAATCCCTTGAGCCTAACTATTGAAAAATTAACTGCTGAAAAAAATGAACAAGAACAACTAATTCAGGAGTTAATTTCTACAAACCAAAAGCAAAATGCAACTATTAATGATAAAGAGGTTAATTTTCAAATCATTATCAATAAACTAACTCCATTAACTAAAAATTATTTAATACATTTAGCTCAAGAGATAAAAAGATTAGTGGCTCCTGCTCTAGATGTAAGTGATTTTTCTAATCTTGATATGAATGTAAATATAATCGATAAATGGTCAGAAGATTCATCTATTCAGATTTTGAAACAAAAATTTAATGAGGTGAGTGAGCTGCATAATATATTAAATTCAAGAAGCAACCCCAGTGAAAAGGTTTCACATTTTTACAAAAAATTAAATGATATAGAGCAAATCATCCAGACTCACCGGAATCCAGCTTGGATGCGTTATACAATGCTCGCCTTAAGTATACTAGTGACAGGTATTGTTCCGGGCTTAATAATTCTTGCCTATTCAGTACTATCTGATAAAACTCCAAAATTCTGCAAATCTTCTGGACAGGTATTCTTTCAAAGTGTTAAAAAAGAAATCGAAAATGAAAAACATCCAGCGTTGAAAGAGCCTTTCTCAAAATCTTTTATGAATTAATAGCTTCCTCTCCAAAATAGGTGTCTTAACAATGCTGCAGTGCCTGCAGCATCCAAAGATCCGACGTGAAATTAACAAGCCCTAATATGAATATTAGGGTTTCCTGGATCCACCTCAAAAAGAGGAGGAAATTCGCCTAAATCCCGGGTGCGGGCTAATAGTGTTTTAATATTAGATAAAACAAAATCATACAACACTTGATAATTATCAATAACAAAATAAATAGGCTGTAACCTGTCAATACGATAAGGCATTCGAAATACAACAATAGGATCAAAAATTACTCTTAAAGGAATATCACTTTCTACACTGTATTGGGTTTCACTAATGGAAGAAAGTATACCACCCCCATAAGCGCGTAATCCTTGGATTGTTCTAATTAATCCAAATTCAACAGTATACCAAAACATTCTTTGCAATAACGGCCAATCTGTCTCCGGAAAACTCAACACTTTGCAAGCATAATCATGCACAAACTGAGCATATATGGGATCTGTGAGCATGGGACAATGACCAAAAATTTCATGGAAGATATCAGGTTCCTTCACATAATCTAACTCTTCTTCTAATCGAATAAAGGTGGCTACTGGAAACTGTTTTTTTGCTAATAACTCAAAAAATTCTCGTGCAGAAATTAATGCCGCGACAGGCGTTACCTGCCAACCTGTTACCGCACTAAGGCAGCGGCTCAAATCTGGAAGTTGGGGTATGTTTTGGGATGTAATTCCTAACAAATTCAATCCTGTTATAAATTCATCGCAGGCCCTGCCAGGAATTAATTTCATTTGTCGTTTAAACAAAATACGCCAAACTTTATGTTCTTCTGCCGCATAATTAACATAACCGTGAGTGTCGGGAACATGTGCAACATAACCACTTGAAAAACCCATATTTCCTCCTTCACTCCAATTGTCAATAAACTTTGGTACCTAAAACTCAGTCCATTTTCTCTTAAGCTAGCGAAATGTCAACAGACTCTATAAAATCAGGAAGCAATTAATTATCAAGGAATAAACAATGACTGTAGCTATATTAGCAACCGGCGATGAAATTGTTCATGGTGATACACTTAATACTAATGGCCATTACATTGCTCATGCTCTTAGCTCTGAAGGATTATCTTTAGGTCTCCAGCTCTCTTGCAGCGATAAGGAAGTAAATATCATAAACTGTCTGCATTTTTTAGCAGAAACACATGACATTATTATCATCATTGGGGGACTTGGACCTACAACCGATGATCTTACCCGTTTTGCCTTAGCCAAATTTACAGATACTTCTTTGGTACAACGTAGGGAAGCCCTAAAGCATATAAAAAATCGATTACAACCGGGAAAAATAGTACTTAATCAGGGAAATTTGCAACAATGTCTATTTCCTGTGCAAGCCAAACTGTTTCCTAATCCTAAAGGCAGTGCTATGGGTTGTTACTACCACTGGAACGATAAAATTTTTGTTTTATTACCCGGCCCTCCGCGTGAATGTCTTCCTATGTTTAATCACTATGCTTTTCCTATGCTACAAGAAACCTCACACAGCCAAAAACAAATAGTAAAATGGCGCATTTTTGGTTTGCCCGAAAGCGAAATAGCACAAATATTGGAAGAAGCACTAAAGGATGTAGATTGCCAAACAGGTTATCGTTGGGAATCACCTTATATTGAATTTAAAGTGCGTTGCCAAAAAGAAGTAGTGGACAAGGTAAAAAGCATTATTGATCCTATAGTAATCCCACACATCATCAGTCCCATTGATAAAAAAGCTTCTGATGTATTACGTGAATACCTTCTCGAACTTACTACACCAATCACCATTATTGATGAGGTGACAGGAGGATTATTGCAAACAGTTCTTACTCAACCCAAACTGTATCATTTATTAAATTTTAATGGCTTGAAGAACAATAAACTTTATTGCCACCTCACTGGCCTAGAAGACTATTGGCAACAAAAACCCTGCTTTAATACAACGCAATTAACCATCTATTACAGTAATGAGCAACAATCAGGTACTGAAACCCACACGATTCCTTACCGGAGTCCTGCTGTACTAGAATATGCTACAGAATGGTTAAGCTTCAGACTCTTTCATCTCATCAATAAGTTGCATCAATGAGTAACACAGTTGTTGTGTTCCCTGACTGCTGATTGCAGAAATTGCAAATACTTTATCGCTCCAATTTAGGCCATCCACTATAGCTTGAATGCGTTCTTCTCGTTCGGCTTGATTAGGAATCATGTCAATTTTATTTAATACCAACCAGCGTGGTTTTTGTAAAAGATCAGGATTGTATTCATGCAACTCTTTAATAATCGCGGTGGCTGAAGCCACAGGATCACTACCGTCCAAAGGTAGCACATCAATCACGTGCAGTAAGATACACGTACGCGAAAGATGTTTTAAAAAACGATGACCTAAACCAGCTCCAGTAGAAGCTCCTTCAATAAGACCTGGAATATCAGCCATTACAAAGCTCTTATGAGAAGATACACTTACTACACCTAAACCAGGATGCAATGTGGTAAATGGGTAATCGGCTACTTTAGCCTTGGAACTTGAAACCGCTCGAATTAAAGTAGATTTTCCTGCATTAGGAAGACCTAATAAACCCACATCAGCTAAAACGCGCAGTTCTAAACGTAAATGTCTTGATTCACCAGGGCTTCCTGGACTTGTTTGTCTTGGGGAGCGATTCACACTGCTCTTATAACGTGTATTTCCCAAACCATGAAAACCACCCTGTGCAATCAATGCAGGAACACCTACTTGACTGATATCAGCAAGTAATTCACCACTATCTATATCATAAACCAGCGTACCAACAGGTACTTTGAGAATGAGATCGTCACCTTTTTTTCCCGTACAATTGCCCCCCATACCCTGTTGGCCATTACCGGCTTTATAATGACGCATATAACGGAAATCAATGAGGGTATTAAGATCACTACTGGCTTCAAAGTAAACACTACCGCCATCTCCTCCGTCACCACCATCTGGGCCGCCACGAGGGATAAATTTTTCGCGTCTAAAGCTCAAGCAACCATTCCCGCCGTTACCAGCATCAACCTTAATTATTGCTTCATCGACAAATCTCATGACTTACCTCAATATAAAAAAACCGCTGTCCTGGGCCACCATCATTTTTCTTCCACGATCCTTGCAAGCAAAAAAAGAGAGTGACTCAGTCCAAACGGATCAGAAAATAACCAGATGCGCAGGCGTAAATCTATTCATAAAGACAACGACTTAGTTCTTAACTTAATAATGGCAGTGTGTCCGGGGATAGCAAAAAAAAACACTGTAAGAGACATAAAGGAAAAGCGATGAAAACCGCTTGGACCGTAACCTCTCAAACAACATCAAAGTACTTACGTTTGCTCTAACTACTTGAGAAGTTACTCATGAACCTACTTAATTAACGGCTTCTTCTTGCTGCTCTGCAACTATAGTTACATACTTACGATTCTTTGCGCCTTTAACAACAAATTGTACCAAGCCTTCAACCAAGGCAAATAAAGTATGATCACGACCAACGCCTACCCCTGGTCCTGCGTGAAAACGAGTACCTCGTTGTCTTACAAGAATTTCACCTGCATTAACAAACTGGCCACCATAACGCTTCACACCAAGATACTTAGGATTCGAATCGCGACCGTTACGAGTACTACCGCCTGCTTTCTTATGAGCCATTGCTATCCCCTCTTACTTGCTTATCGCAGTAATTTTAACTTGCGAATAATATTGTCTGTGTCCCATTTGTTTCATATGATGCTTACGACGACGAAACTTAATAATTTTAACTTTTTTGTGACGACCATGATCAAGTACTTGCGCTTTTACCAGTGCTTTAGCAACAAATGGTGTACCGCAAACAACCTCATCACCATCAGCGAACATTAACACTTCTTCAAACTTGATTTCGTTGCCGATATCTTCCGGCAGCAATTCGATCTTAAGTACATCGCCTTCCTTCACGGTGTATTGCTTACCGCCAGTTTTGATTACCGCATACATAATTTTTCTCCAATTCGCCTGATTGGCTATCACAAATTCAACAAAGTTGCATATTCTATGCAATTATAACACTGACTTCAAGTGCAATCTCTATTTATGTTCATTTTAAAATATTGTATACTTCGCCACCCTTTCCGAATTTTCAAACAAATTAAATTCGGTATTTAACCTGGTCGCGGATTAAGTAAGGGAAAATGCCAGCTTCTTTATACGGAGCAGGCAGTTACAAATAAATAATATTTTTGGAGCATTATATAATGTCAGACATACTTTTAGAAGCAGAATCACGAACAGATATGGGGAAAGGTGCGAGCCGCCGCCTACGTCGTCTTGAAAATAAAGTACCCGCAATAATTTATGGCGGAGAAAAAAAACCAATACCTATTCATTTTCAACACAACAAAGTAAGCAAGGCTTTAGAAACTGAAAAGATTTATTCCAGTGTTTTTGATATTACTGTTGACGGAAAAGTTGAACACGTTATTTTAAAAGCATTACAACGTCATCCTTACAAGCCATTGATAATGCATATGGACTTACAACGTGTTTCTAAGAAAGATATACTGGTTAAATTGGTTCCTCTTCACTTTATCAACGAACAACAAGCCGCTGGTATTAAAGCAGGTGGTATAATTAATCACGCTATGACTCAAATTGAAATTCGTTGTCAAGCAAAAGATCTGCCTCAGTTTATTGAAGTAGATATGGCAGAAATTGAACTGAATGATGTAGTTCACTTATCAGATCTGAAATTACCAAAAGGTGTACATCTGACTGTAAATGTAGAAGATGGTAGTCATGATTCTCCCGTGGTGAGCATTCATATGCCTAGAGCTGTTACAGCTGATAAGGAAGAAGAGGAAGCATCTACAGAAGTTCCAGCATCAGCTGTGCCTAGTGAACATTCTGAAACGGAGAACGATGAAGAAAAAAGTGAAGAATAAGTTCTTCTAAATAACTTTCTTCCTTATTATCCCCTTCGCCCTAGACATGTGGCGAAGGTGGCTCAGGAAAGAGCAATGATCATGGCAATAAAACTTATCATTGGATTACGTAATCCCGGTTCAGCTTATGAACATACTCGACATAATGCGGGCGGATGGTTCACTGCAGCCTTAGCGCAACGACACAGCTCTTCATTTAAATTAGAAAAAAAAATGCAAGCTGAACTTGCGGAACTGGAATTAAATAATCATACAGGCAAATTGGTTCTACCATTAACCTTTATGAATCACAGCGGTCAACCTACTCGTCTCATCAGTCAATTTTACCGGATTGAACCTGAAGAAATATTGGTTGTTCATGATGAATTAGATTTACCAACGGGATGCATAAGGTTAAAAACTGGTGGCGGTCATGGAGGGCATAACGGATTAAGAGACATATTAGCCCAGTTAGGGAGCCCACACTTTCATCGTTTACGAGTTGGAATAGGTCATCCTGGTCATAAAGACCTAGTACATCAATACGTACTGAGTAGGCCATCTGTACATGACAGACAACAAATTGATGATGCAATCGATAGAGGTATAGCGGTTATGCCCTTAATATTCTCTGGTGACCTTGCCAGAGCAATGAATCAATTAAACGTTTAAAAGAGGTACTATTCATGGGATTTAAATGTGGAATCGTAGGCTTACCCAATGTCGGTAAATCAACTTTGTTTAATGCGCTGACTAAAGCGGGTATTGAAGCAGCGAATTACCCTTTTTGTACCATTGAACCTAATGTTGGTGTTGTCACTGTTCCCGATCATCGACTTGATGCCTTAAGTGAAATTGTCAAACCACAACAAATTCTTCCAGCCACCATGCAATTTGTCGATATTGCAGGAATTGTTAAAGGAGCGTCAGACGGTGAAGGCTTAGGCAACCAATTTTTGGCGAACATACGTGAAACGGATGCCATTGCTCATGTAGTGCGTTGCTTTGATAATACGGACGTGATTCATGTAGAAGGTCGCGTTGATCCTTTGAGTGACATTGAAGTAATCAATACTGAGTTGGCTTTAGCAGATATGGAAACCGTTGAAAAAGCCATGCTCAAAGCTGGAAAAAACAGCCGTAGCGGTAATAAAGAAGCGATCGCTGAAATAAAAGCTTTAGAAAAAATAAAGGCTCATTTGGATGAAGGGCATCCGGTCCGCACTCTTGCATTAAGTACTGAAGAAAACCTGGTATCACGTCGCCTCTTCTTACTTACAGCCAAACCTGTTCTTTATGTGGCTAATGTTGATGATGATGGCTATGAAAACAATCCCCTGTTGGATAAGGTCCAAGAATTGGCAAAGCGAGAAGTAGCAAGTATTGTCACCTTGTGTGCAGCGACTGAATCTGAATTAGCAGAATTGGATGATGAAGATTGTAAAGAGTTCATGGCTGATTTAGGGTTAAGCGAACCGGGTTTACATAAAGTAATTCGTGCTGGTTATGAACTTTTAGGCTTGCAAACCTATTTTACTGCTGGAGTAAAAGAAGTGCGTGCCTGGACTATTAATAAAGGTGCAACTGCACCACAAGCTGCAGGAGTCATCCATACTGATTTTGAAAAGGGCTTTATCCGTGCGGAAGTGATTGCTTATGATGCCTTTATTGCTTATAAAGGTGAGCAAGGAGCAAAAGAAGCTGGAAAATTACGTTTGGAAGGTAAAGAATACATTGTTTGTGATGGCGATGTGATGCATTTTCGTTTTAATGTGTAAATAAGTTCCTAATAGAAAGAGCTTGGCAAGATCATGCTCTTTTCCCGTATTTACTTCTATTTCAGTTATGTTTACTTGACAATTAACATGGACAACCTTAGGATTTGCTGATTGAAGGGTAAAGGAAAAACAATGACGATTGAGAGTATTCGCGCGACAGTAATTGATGATTTTAACGCGGTTAATGCTTTAATTGTTAATAAAATTGAATCTCAAATCAGTTTGATTGATGATATGTCTCACCATGTAATCGAAAGTGGTGGCAAGCGTTTACGTCCCTTATTAGTTCTGTTAACCAGCAATGCTTGCGGTTATGAAGGCAAAAATCACATTGCCTTAGCTGGTATGGTCGAATTTTTTCATACAGCAACTTTATTACACGATGATGTGGTTGATGAATCCACCTTAAGGAGAGGTCATAAAACGGCTAATAATATTTGGGGAAGCAAGGCCAGTATTCTCGTTGGTGATTATCTTTTTACCCAATCAATTGAATTAATGTTAGATTCTGGTAATGCTGAGATAACTAAACTTTTTTCTAATACTGCTCTGGAAATTAGCTGTGGCGAAGTAAAACAACTGTCTAATCGTCATAATCCTGCGCTAACCTTTACTGAGTACTTCGATGTAATTCGTGCCAAAACAGCGTTGTTATTTGCTGCAGCGGCCTGCATTGGTCCTATGCTTAGCAATGCATCGAAAGAGATTCAGGACAGTCTTTATGCCTATGGTTTACATTTAGGAAATGCCTTTCAGCTCATTGATGATGCATTGGATTATTGTTCTGATGCCAAAACAATGGGCAAAAACATTGGTGATGATCTAGCAGATGGGAAGGCAACTTTACCTTTAATCCATGCTTTACATTGTGGTTCAGAGTTCCAAAAGCAATACATTATAGAAAGCCTGAAAAAAGGCAGTCTTGAATTTTTACCTGAAATTCTAATCGCTTTAGAAGAAACAAAAGCAATAGAATACACGAAAAAGATTGCTGCCCAAGAGATTGATTCTGCTTTATCCTGTTTAATGGTACTTCCTGAATCAAAATATAAAGAGGCACTTAGACAATTAGCTCAATTTGCACTACAAAGAAGCTATTAACCAATTTTTTATGGAAGAAAATAACCTTTTAATTTGTTCCCACATATTAGATCTTCAGAAAATTTTTTATTACAATAATTGTAGCAGAAACCATTAAGGCTACATAGTTAAAATTATGATCAAATTATATCAATAGCAGCACCAAAGTAAGAATTTTTAATCCGATATTATATAAAATTAGATTAACTCTAAAATTAATTTGCAGCTGGAATATAGTCCATTCCGCCTAAATAAGGTCTTAATGCATGAGGAATATGAATGTTTCCTTCTTTATCCTGATAATTTTCCATCAAAGCTACTAACGTTCGTCCCACAGCTAATCCTGAGCCATTCAAAGTATGAACCAATTCTATTTCACGATTTTTTTCCTGTCGGTAACGCGCTTTCATCCGACGAGCTTGAAATGCTTCCATATTAGAGCATGATGAAATTTCTCTATAGGCATTTTGACTGGGTAACCAAACTTCTAAATCATAGGTCTTGGCAGATCCAGCACCCAAATCCCCAGTACACAGAGCAACAACGCGGTAAGGTAACTCCAGACGTTGTAAAATTATTTCTGCATGATGCACTAATTGCTCGAGTGCAGCATAAGAGTCTTCCGGTTTTGTAATCCAAACTAATTCGACTTTTTCAAATTGATGTTGTCTAATCATCCCTTTAGTATCTTTACCATAAGAACCTGCCTCACTACGAAAACACGGTGAATGGCAAACATATCGTATAGGTAAATCATCCGCAGACAAAATACTATCCCTAATGGTGTTAGTTACTGGAATTTCTGCTGTAGATGTCAAATAGTAACCTTGATCTCCACTTAATTTAAATAAATCATCTTCGAATTTAGGAAGTTGGCCAGTACCAAGCAAACTGTCTGAATTAACAATATAAGGAACATAAATTTCCTGATATCCATGCTGCTGAGTATGAATATCCAGCATGAATTGAATTAACGCACGATGCACTCTTGCTAGTTGATTTTTCATCACTACAAAACGACTACCAGTCAACTTTGCTGCTAATGCGAAATCCATTTGTCCTAAAGCTTCACCGAGTTCATCATGAGATCGAGTTGGAAAATCGAAAGTAGGAACTGTTCCCCAACGTCTTAGTTCTTGATTATCTTTCTCGTCCTTTCCAATAGGAACCGATTCATGAGGAATATTAGGCAATCGCAAAACAAGTGTGTCAATTTGCTGTAATAAATCTTCCAGTTCACGTTTTTTTTGTTCCAGCTCAGCACTAAGGCGATTTACTTCTTCGCGCATCGGCTCAATGTCTTCGCCGCATAATTTAGCTTCACCTATTGCTTTAGAACGTGTATTGCGCTCATTTTGTAATGCTTGAGTTGCACCTTGCAAGGCTTTACGCTGTGCTTCCAAAGCGGTATATGCAGTAACATCAAATTTAAAACCACGCGTCAACAATTGAGAAGCAATAACTTCAGGATTTTCTCGCAATAATTGGTTATCTAACATAGGCTATCACTCTAATAAATAATTAAGTTTTATTTGTATCACCTATTCCGTGCTTATCTTACGATGCCGCGTGCGGATTTATTTAATGCATCAATCATGGGCATTATTTCGGGACATTCAATCTGCATTAGTTCCAGTTCCGCTACAGCTTGTTGTACGGTTAATCCTTTACGGAAAATAATTTTATAAGCACGACGTAACGAATTGATTGTTTCTGAAGAAAAACCCCGTCGGCGCAACCCCACTGAATTAATGCCATATACTGAAGAGTTATACCCTGCAACCATAATGTAAGGAAGAACGTCTTTTGCCGCATAAGTTGCTCTAGCAATAAACGCATAGGCTCCCACATGACAAAATTGATGCACAGCAGCATAACCACCAATAATAGCATAATCGTGAACAGTTACATGACCTGACAATGCTCCATAATTAATCATAATAATGTTATTACCTAACATGCAGTCGTGGCCAATGTGGGCATACGCCATTAGAAAATTATTATTGCCTATACGCGTCACACCACCACCTTTAATGGTGCCACGGCTAATCATACAATATTCTCTAATGATATTATTATCGCCTATTTCCAATCGTGTCGGCTCACCCTTATAAGTAATGTCTTGTGGTTCGTCGCCCACAGAAGCAAATTGAAAAATTTTATTATTTTTACCAATAGTTGTAGGGCCTTCAATCACCGCATAAGGACCGATCCAAGTACTTTCACCAATTTCAACATTCGCCCCAATAACTGCCCCAGGACTTACTATTACACCTTTTGCTAATTTAGCAGTTGGGTGAATTATTGCTCGATCGTCTATCACTTTTCAATTTCCTTAGCTGCACTTAATAAATCCGCAGAACAAGCCAGTTTATCACCAACAAAAGCATCGCCATGCATACGCCAGAAGTCTCTTTTTTTTCCTAAAAATTTTACTTCTAAGCGCAATTGATCCCCAGGGGTTACTATGTGCTTAAATTTTACATTATCAATCCCTGCAAAAAAATGGATTACATTATCTGCATGTGTATGAGATAATCCAGCTAAAAGACCACTGGCCTGAGCCAATGCTTCCAACATTAATACACCAGGCATGACTGGATTTTCCGGAAAATGACCTGTAAAAAAATTCTCATTAATAGTGACATTTTTTATTGCGGTTAAATAATCATAAGCTTTATAATCTAATACCCTATCAACTAGGATCATTGGGTAACGGTGGGGCAACAAATCAAAAATTTGTCTTATATCCACTATAGATTCACTCATACGTAATTCCCCGTTTAATTATCCGTTTCATAAAAGAGGATTATTATCCTGTTTTAATCCATCCAAATCAATTATAAATATAACTATTCGCAGCTTATTTAACAGCACGTGTTTTTTCTCAAAAAATATCAGCGTCTTAATGAATACTTGAGCCTGAAAATAGTGCCCATTAAAAAAAGAAAAATGGCGTGTTTGTCATTCTTACATCACGCCATCTTCAAGTTCTGCTAATTGTTAAGATTCTGAGTAAGCGTTCGCTTAGAACATAAGGAACGCTATGTTTGGTCCGCTAAATTAATTGATGGTTTTAATCACTTTGTCAGTTATTTCTAACGTTTCAGCATTAAAAGGTGCCGCATCTTTTTGCACAATTAAATCGTATTTATCGTCTTTTGCAACTTTTGCGATTGCCACACGAACTTTAGAATACAATCCCTCCATTGCTTCATTGTTTGCAGTGCTTAGTTCCTGTTGATATTGTTGTCCATCTCGCTCAAATTGTTGTTGTGCATTAATAATTTTCTTTTCTAAATCTTTCTTTTGGTTGGCACTCATCACCGAGCCATCACGTTTGAATTTTTCCATATCCGCTTTCAAACTTGACTCCATCTGTATTAACTTATCACGACGTGGCTTGAACTCATTTTCCAACTTTTGTTGAATATCTTTCATTTGACTGGATGTCTGCATAATTTTCTGTAAATCAACTACACCAATCTTGACAGCATCAGCAAATGCATTAATTGAAAAAAAACTAAAAACTAGAGTCAAAATGCTGGCAAATCGCTTCATAACAATCTCCTAAATTAAAGATACGATGCTAGCACAATTCGAAATAGGTTGCGATATGCTCAAAGGGAGATTTCAACAATATTCTTTGCATACAATTTGAATTTTGGAGTCAAAGGGCTGCGAAGCACTACGATTAAGTTAGTGTTCGTTATGGATAAAATCCATATGATCCAGTCTCTACCTCGATCCGTTTAAACTGAGAAGAAGCGAAAGCGATGTCTTAAAGATTTGGCGCAAGATTTGAAGCTCGTACCAAAACTTCTAGACGCGGCTAAGGCAACTCCTCAACCCTAATGGATCGGAAGTAATAATCAACAGGACGGTGATAAAGCCAACCTATTGTCCTCCCATTAAAATCCAGAAGATAGAGCAAACTGAAATATCTGTTGCTGATCAAATCGTTGTGGATTCAGTGCCTTAGCTACGCTAAACGCCAATGGACCAAAAGGAGAACGCCATTCAACAGAGACACCCGCTGAATAACGTAGTGGACCTGCATCAAAACCAGTAAAAATTGGGAGTGTGTTATAAGCAAACACATTACCCGCATCAGCAAATAGTGTCGTTCGTACATTATCGCGGCTAAAAGGATAAGGTAGGATGATGCCCGCACTTGCGCTCAAAAGAAGGTTACCCCCCATAGAATTGTGCAGATTATCCAATGGACCTAAGGAGAAACTATCATAACCACGTACTTGACCAGGCTGTGCTATGCCCCCAGCATAATAGTTCTCATAAAAGGGTAATCCTTTGTTATTAAACATGTTTCCATATCCAGCAAATCCTTGTAAAGAAAATAGCCATCCCCTAACGATAGGATGATACAAACGTGCTTGATAAGAACCCTTATAATAGGATAACGAATGAGAACCTACTGGTAAGGCAACAACCCCTGTAAGCTGTTGATTCATTCCATGCGCGGGGTAAGGAAATTGATCATAACTGTTTCTAGCCCACCCTGAAGATAAACGGATTTCCTGAAAATGTCTGCCATATTCTGTTATGAAATTCCGAATAGGAATTACATAACCTGCGGTTTTAATTTCTACATCCTGGTAACCATAACCCAATTGAAAGCTACTTGCCTCACCCAGTGGAAAATTATAGTTCACATCACCACCGAAGCGGTTAGAATTGTAGGTACTTACGTTAAGATTCCTGGGGTCCACTCGCGCAAAATAAAGGTTAATTCCCCTTCCTATACCTGTATCAGTGTAAAAAGGGTTATAGTAATTTACTGTGTAATCCTGTCCCCACTTACTTGAAGTGAATGCAGCACCCATAGAACGGCCTGTACCCATAAAATTACGTTGATTAATTGAAGCATTCACTTGATAACCGTTAGTACCATAACCAATTGAGGCACTTGCTTCAGCTGAAGGTGCTTCTTCTACTTGCACATCGAGATCGACTTGATTATTAGCCCCTGGTACGGGAGTAGTTTTTACATCCACATTTTTTAAATAACCTAATAAACGCAATTGTCGTTCCGATTCCTTAATATTATGTAAGGACAACAGCCCTCCTTCATCCTGACGAATTACGCTTCGTAAAACATAATCACTGGTTTTTGTATTCCCATGGAATTTAATGCGGCGAACGTACACATGACGTCCAGGTTCCACAATAAAAGTAATAAATACTGTTTTATCTTTTTCATCCAATTGAGGTTCAGCATTGATTGCCGGGAAACCATAACCTTCATCTCCTAGAGCTAAACCCATAGCAGAAATGGACTCGGTTACTTTTTTACGCGAGAAAACCGCGCCTTTATGCACTTGAATCAAAGAATCCATTCGTTTTTTAGGAACAACCGTATTCCCAACAATTTTATAACCTGAAAAATGATATTGAGGACCCTCATCAACATGAATGTTAACGTATACGTCTTTACGATCAGGAGACAACAGCACTTGGGAGGATACAATTTTAAATTTCAAATAGCCTCTATCCAGATAGTAAGAACGTAAAGCCTCTAAAGAAGCATCCATACCTGGTTTTGAATACTGGTCTTTTTTAGTGAAATAAGTAAACAGATTTGAATGAGATAATGTAAGCTGGGGTATAAGTTCACTGTCTTTAAAATCATGGTTACCAATAATTTTGATTTTTTTAATTCGCGACACACGACCTTCAGAAACCGTAATATTAATTGCCACACGATTATCAGTAAGCGAAGAAACGCGAGTTTCAATGCGTGAGTTATATTTTCCTCTGGCGGTATATGCTTTTTTTAATTCTTTTTCCAGACGCTCCAAAGTAGATTTTTGGAACACACGTCCTTTTACTAACCCCATTTCTTTAAGAAATTCTTTCATTTTATCGCTGGGAATTTCTTTATTTCCAATGATATTTATTGAACCTATAGTTGCTCGTTCAACCACATTAACAATCAGAATGTTCCCTTGACGTTCTAAAGAAACTGACTGAAAAAAACCAGTATCATAAAGAGTGCGAATAATTTCGCTAGTAGAGCTGGAATTTACTTCTTCACCAACTTGTACGGGAATATAATTTAATACCGTTCCAGTAGAAACTCGTTGCAAACCAGTAACTTCAATGCCGCGCACAACAAAACCATCATCTGCCATTGTTTGAGAAGACCAGCCTAACAGCGTGGAACAACAAACTCCTATTAATAACTTACCACCAATTCTTTTCATTATTATTATACGTCCAGTTTTACTTCACATAATCACAAATTATCCTTTACACATTAAATCTACATTTATGTCCATGAAGAAGTACTGCGCGATTCGAATTAAAAATGATTCAGACGCGCCAATAATTGAAACACTTTTTATAGGAAGTAGAAACCACTGTCAAGTTTCTATTCTCTAACTTTTCTCAGATTTAATCAGCTAACCTGGATATATCATTAGTTAGTGCAATAAACATTAATGCCACCAATAATAACAAACCGACATATGTTCCTGCTGATTTTAAACTATTTGATACAGGCTTACGTCTGATAATTTCCAACACGTAATATAATAAATGTCCACCATCCAGCATAGGCACTGGTAATAGATTTAATGCGCCCAAGCTAATACTTACTAATGCCAGAAAAAATAAATAAGAAGCCAAACCACCTCGTCCAGAATCTCCAGCACCTTGTGCAATGCCAACAGGACCACTAATACTATTTAAACCCAATTTTCCAGTAACTAATCGTCCCATTAAAGTAAATGTAGTCTTAGTAAGCTGTAAGGTTTGCTTAAAGGCCGTACCTAAGGCATCTAGGGGCTGCTCTCGTTCCATACGTAACCAATTATCAGGCCATTTAACTTTCTGCGAGCGTACTCCTAAAAATCCTTCTACTTTACCTTTATTTTTTTGATGACCGGTCTGCACAATAAGATGTTGAACTCTGCCATCTCGATTAATTCTCATCGTTACTGCAGTATCAGGTCGTGCTCGCACATAATCTACTATAAACAACCAGTCGTCAAAAGCCTTGCCATCCACACTTAATAATTTATCCCTATTTTGCAACCCTGCTTTTGCAGCTGGGGATTCTGGGACTACTTCGCCCACTATTGGCGGTATAGAGGGAATAAAAGGTTCTATACCCAGGCTTTGAAGTAAATCAGGTTTTTTACCCTCCAAATGCCAATCAATTAAAGGCAGGGAAATCTCATGTTCTCGTTTATCAAGCAATGATTTTACCGTTAAATGAACTGTTTTCTGTGAGCCGACAAGAGGCATCATTGCATATTGAAAATCACGCCAGCTATTTATTTTAGTATGATTCAATAAAATAATTTCTTCATGTGCTGTAAGTCCTGCATTTGCAGCAATACTGTTTGGTTGCACCGACGCAATCATGGGTGCTAAAGACGGCATACCAATAACAAGAACTAACCATAAGGCAACATAAGCAAAAATAAAATTAAATAAGGGACCAGCAAGCACAATTGCGATTCGTTTCCAAACGGGTTGATTATTAAAAGCTAAATGACGCTCATTTTTAGGAACTTTACCCTCCGACTCATCCAGCATTTTAACGTAACCGCCAAAGGGAAACAAAGACCAGGCGTACTCCGTTCCTCTTTTGTCACGCCAATGAGCTAAAACTTTTCCAAAACCAAAAGAAAAGCGCAATACTTTTACACCACACCATCGCGCCACTTGGAAATGACCATATTCATGTATCGTGACCAGTAATAATAAGGCCAATAAAAAATACAGTAAAGTTGAAAACATAGTGCTATCCCACAGTTAATCCAAAATAAAATAAGGGTACAGCAGCAATCAAACTATCCAGACGGTCTAACAAACCACCATGGCCAGGAATAATTGCTCCTGTATCTTTCAAATGACACCGTCGTTTTAAAATACTAATGAATAAATCCCCAAAAATTGAAATAATTACAGTACATAACGCTAAAATGAACCAGTGCATCTTAGCAATCGATGCAAAATAAATACCGCCAACATTAGCAATAATCATCGCCAGAATTATGCCCCCTAAAACACCCTCCCAAGACTTTCCGGGGCTAACTTGTGGAATAAGTTTATGTTTACCCATAAGTTTACCACTTAAATAAGCACCAATATCCGACGCCCAAATTAAAAAAAGCAGATATACAAGTAAAAACTTGCCCTGTGGCAAATAATATAAATTGATTAAACTTTGAATAAATAAAGGCAAAAGTATACAAAAAACTCCTGCAATAACTAAAGGCTTGCCCCACCATTGTTGTGAGCTTGGGAACGTAAGAATGGCGATAATATTAAAGACCCACAGAACTAATCCAACATCCAGCCAGTAGGAAAATAAATAACCACACAGCCATAAACATAAAAATAAGAGAACAAGAAAACCGATTTGGGTACCGGTTTTTTTTAAAGGAATTAACTGAAAACATTCTCTACCAGTACCTAAATAAATAAATAAAATAATTCCAGCCAGAAGCCAAGGATAACCATAGAAAATAAGCAACAAGACTAAAGGCACTAAAATTAGGCTGGTAATCAAACGGGGTAAAAACATGGTGTTGCCCTTCTATTTAAGTACTGCATTTGAAACGTTCCCATACCTTCTTTTTCTTTTACTAAATGAAGCCAAAGCTAATTCCAGCTCTTCTTCACCAAAATCTGGCCAGTGTACCTCAGTAAAATAAAGTTCAGTATAAGCAAGCTGCCAGAGAAAAAAGTTACTGATTCTTAATTCGCCACTTGTACGGATAAATAAATCAGGATCGGATAATCCATCGGTATCCAAGTAATGGGTAAAACTGGTTTCATTAATCGCCTCCAATGTTATACTGCCATTGATCACCGCCGTAGTTATTTTTTTTGCGGCCATCACTAAATCCCATTTTCCACCATAATTCATCACTACATTTAAAATTAATTGGGTATTAGTTGCGGTTAAATTCTCTGCCTCGTGCATCTGTTTTTGCAAATCAAGCGATAATAAGTTACGATCTCCTGTAAAACGTATTCTTATTCCATGGTGATTAAGTTCTGCAAGTTCTTTACGCAAAGATTCGATAAACAGGCCCATTAAAAAATTAACTTCCTCAGCCGGTCGTGACCAATTTTCAGAGCTAAAGGCAAATAAACTCAAACAGGCAATTTTTTTGGTCATGCAACTACGGATCATTTTTTTTACTGATTCAACACCAGCTTTATGACCTTCGATACGGGGCAAACCTCGACTTTCAGCCCAACGGCCATTTCCATCCATTACAATGGCAATGTGTTGCGGAGTTTTATGTTCCAAAACTACTCTTCCTAACCTAAAAAATGGTAGATAGTTTAACCTTTTTAAGGTAAAAATTTAAGTATTAGTTATAAATACTTTAATCGCCAGGTTATAATGCCTATTCGGAAGTACCAAACGCTATTAATCCAAATAAAATGATTGCACTTTTTCGCTAAGCTGCATTTTTGCAGATAATCGCTTTACCATAAGAATAAGTGCCAACCATCTAATTTTGTTATTTAACGTCAGTTATGGATAAGCTGAGGCTTCATCTGTTCCAGTTTGTTTATTTTTATCTGTGGTTTTCGTGGCTTAAGAGAATAAGCGGCTAATCCTCCTATGAGATTCACAAGAAAATTCATAGGA
>NZ_JBAQZB010000048.1:0-3492 GCF_049790535.1 Legionella sp. | reverse complement strand
GGGGCAAAATTAGGTTATGCCCCCGTTCGGTGTTTTAAAGACGTATGACTCCCTACGCACATACAGCAGCGCATTAGTCAAATTGGTCTGAAATTAACCTGAAGGTGGCGAATCTAGGGCCTTTCGGCTAGATAAACATTGAAAATTATTCGTAAAATGAATAATAATGACGTAGGTCATGATATTTTACTCCCAAAAGTAATTGTTGTGGCTTAGCTGGTAGTTAGGAGTGCGAATCCTTACTATCAGCGCTTTTTAAAACTTAAAACTGCCCAATAATCTTATTGCATTCAGAATTAGGTTGCAATAAAAATTTATCATAAAGTCTAGATCGTTTTTGTCTTTTATTTCAGTAACTTAATAAGTATTGCTATATCTTGTCCTTTGAGCTTGGGCAAACCAAATCAAATTGTTTAAATGATGACAATAAGTGCTTGCAGTTATTATTTATAAAGGAGTGAGGTAAACAGGTGCCAACATTATGACCAATGATGGGATTAAAAATCATCGGCAAACCATGCTATGATATGCGCACTGTAATCAAATAAAATACAAACATCATGAGGCTGCCTTTAAAAGAACCTTTATCTGCCCGGTACCTATACCTAAGCCCCGAAAACATAGTCCACATCTTCATGCCCATAGTCAGTGGCACGACCATTGGATTAGACAACACCTGCAAAGCAGTTTATGCGCTGCAAGAGTTTTTTGATAAAGGGAGTAATTCAAATAAAAAGGCCAGTTTAAAAATGGAGTTATTAGCCTATAAAGAGGCCTTAGAAAGCGATATAAGTCTATTACTCGGAGCTGACTCGCCACTCAGGCAACAAAAACAAGAAAGGTTGAATCAAATTAATGCCTATTTAAAGGTAGTTGGCTTTGTGGAAAAACACCCGGAGCTAAATTGTCTTAATTCAAGCTTTCCAAGCTATCCAAGGCCATTAGAAAGCATGATGCAGGACAGAGCCACATCGAACCTGTACAGCATAGTGTTGCACCCACAGGAGCAAGATGGTTATCTTCGTACCGAAGGAGTAAATCCGATATTTCGTGTGGCGCACACGAGCGTATCAAGAAACATAGAACATGCCGAATCCCAATTACAACAAGCACTCATCAAAGCATATATCCCATTAATTTTTCATGATTTGAAGGCTAAAGTAATAGATCTGGTAGTGACACAATTAAAGGCTCTCAATAAACCCTTTGATTTTGGCACTTTGAGAACGCTCTTACACGACACAGTACAAACGGAATTGGGTGTTGCCATTGATTTCACCAAAACAGCCAACGGGGTGCTCCTTACGCAAAGATATATAAACGAGGTCATGTTCTTTGATAATGAGACAAAGCCAAAAAAGTATATACAGGCTTTATTCGGTTTCTGTGCCCCAGATTTATTCACCACAACGATTGTATCGCCTTTTAAGTACCTAAACCAGGCAGAACGCTGGTCCATAGCAACTCAATTTTTATTAGGTCTGAGCAATATCTATGCTGTAATGAACGGCAAAACCAGCCAAGACACCAATTTTGGGGCAATTCTGGATAAGCATCCAACGTTATGTGCTAACCTAGCTTTCATTTTAGCGCAAGCGCAAAAGACTAACGCATCCATTGAAGAGGCCTGTTTGTTTTGGATAAATGAGCATGCTCAAGATTTGCGATTAAAAACCCCATTCACTGCCGATGACATCAATGCCATTAAGCACGATGTTGCTCACCAATACGCGCAAATCAAAGATTCACCACATTTTGATGAGTTTTTTGTATTAGACTCCACAAAGAATGGCGCCTTTGTCATGCATCAGGGGTCCATCTGCACCCCTTTTACCAGGTTTGTGAGTTCTCCTTTGTTGGATGTCCCTCAAGCATTAATCCTGCCTTTAGAGAAAGCGCGAGGAGCTGCACCTAGCTTAGGTATAACCATCCCTCATAAAACTACGCTTCTTCAATGCGAGGTAGAGATAAATACCGCCACCATGGATAAGGCCTCATTACAGGCCTTATACGAACGAATAGACAGTTACAACGACGCAAAACTTAAAGAAAAACTCTTTACAGAGCGCCCTGATTTCAAATTGCAAATCAACGCCAAGCACTTCGTACAGCATGTCGCCTATGGCCAACAAAATGAGGCCGAAAGCCTACTCAAAAAAGAGACAGAGCTTGCTCAAGAACTTCTCACCGCTCGAGACATTAAGTTCACCGATTATTCAGGCCGCACGTTTACATGCAGCGCCTACGAGTATGCCTGGTGGGCCAAAGACTCGCATATGCGCTTTATGCTTGAGCGATACATGAATGATGACACCAAACAAGAACTCTTAAAGCGCGTGCAACACATAGAAGAGCCCATAGGAACACTATTTAAAAAACAAAGAAGATTCACCTATACCCAAAATGGGAAAGAATACCGCAGTGCTCATTTTGATTTGACACCCTTAAAGCAGGCATTGAGAACTTATATTGAGGCGTACAGTAAAAGTCCTCGGGCAACGGATGCGGATTGGGAAGAACTAAATACACTCTGGATAAATATTGGTCTTCTTCAAAGAAAGATACCTGCTCATATTGTCCATGAGTATTGTCACCCCAAACGTTCATTTCAAGATGTAGTGCAAAACCCTAGCTTATTGGAGGCATCTAATCCCGCTAATCTGGAGCGAGGACTTATGTTCTATAATTGGTTTACTAAGTCCTATGACGCTTGGTTTACTTCTGCATCGCCCCGAGAGGATTCTGATTTGAATTTTTCGTTTGCTATATTACGGGCGCGGGTGCAGGAGGGGGTGCATGCGGCTGGGCGCGTGCGGCCGCTGTCAGCGTGGTTGTTTGCTATTGATTTATCGGCTATAGAAGTCATTGATGAAGTGAGAACAAAAGACCTTATGCGGTCTCATGAATATCTTGTTGGGCCATTAATTCTACAGGCACCCAGGATTCACGGTAGTTATTCTGGAGTAGCTCAATAGCAATACCCGCTGGGAAAATAAGGATTGATGAGTCCAGCTTTGAGTTGCTCTCATCCACCACTGCAACCATGCGCTCATGTAGCTTCTGATTCTTGGGGGTAGAAAACCCATCAATAACTATAAGCCGAACTTGTTCGTGCGTATTTCTATTAGTGTGAATGCGCGCTGTTTAGATTTAAGCTCAGCTGAAGAAATTGAGTATGTGCAATTTGATGGAAAAAATTGGGCTGAGAGTATTGCTGATGGCGATGCTTTAGGCAATGGCTTTTGATCCAGACCATTTTTTAAAATAGAGCGCACTTTGATAGGGGTGCGTATTTGCAGCACACTCCAAGCGTTGATTCCCATAGCTTTTACCACACACCGCGTCAATATGGGGACTGTTGGCTAGACCCTGAACGATCCACACGAATTTACTCATATATCCCTTGCTCCAATTGTGTTTGAATGATCATCTGTACCAAGAGAATGGAGGCAAGAAAGAGTTGTTCATTAGAAAAAATAAGTTGTTTTTTTA
>NZ_JBAQZB010000047.1:0-19440 GCF_049790535.1 Legionella sp. | reverse complement strand
CGCTAGCATGGTGGGTGCTGTAGGGATCGAACCTACGACCCTCGCCTTGTAAGGGCGATGCTCTCCCAGCTGAGCTAAGCACCCGAAATTTTGAAAGCGCTTCCCTAGCAAGTTTTTGAATGAGGTTTATTACCTCATCTTGTGATATAAAAAAACGCGCCTTTAAAGGCGCGTTAATATGGCGGAGTGGACGGGGCTCGAACCCGCGACCCCCGGCGTGACAGGCCGGTATTCTAACCAACTGAACTACCACTCCATTTCATGGTGGGTGCTGTAGGGATCGAACCTACGACCCTCGCCTTGTAAGGGCGATGCTCTCCCAGCTGAGCTAAGCACCCTAAAATCTTAAGCTTCCTGTACTGCTTCTTTCAGGTTTTTACCTGCTTTAAACTTAGCAACTCTTGATGCTTTAATCTGGATAACTTTTCCAGTTTGCGGGTTTCTGCCTGTGCGTGCTGAACGATTACCTGTTGAAAAAGACCCAAATCCAGGTATGACAACTTGATCACCACTTTTTAAAGCATCAGTAACGGTACTAGTAAAAGTCTCAAGTACTCTGCTTGCATCAGCTTTAGTTAAACCCGAACCACTTGCTATAGCATCAACTAATTCGCTCTTATTCATCGCTTCCCCTATACAGTTAATCTTCCATACTTTAAGTTAACTTAACTCAAACTCAATCAAATTAACTAATCAAGTAGTTTCATCCTTGCAGTGCCCGCCAGTAGCGGGCTACGAAAAGAAATATACCTTTAATTAGTGAGCATGTAAATCATTATTTTTAATTTTTTTTGGTCTTTTATCCATCAAAGGATCAGGTTGTTTATTATCTGATCGATCTACCCAAGGACTGCGTTGTAAAGCGAGTTCTAAAACTTGCTCAATAGTCTTGACTGGGTGTACTGTGAGCTTGCGAAGTATGTTATCAGGTATTTCCTCCAGATCCTTTACATTTTCTTCAGGAATGATTACATGTTTAATTCCACCTCGATGAGCAGCCAACAATTTCTCTTTTAAACCCCCTATAGGTAATACCTGCCCTCGTAACGTAATTTCCCCGGTCATTGCAACATTGGCTTTAACAGGAATTTTTGTGACAACTGAAACTAATACGGTACACATTCCTATTCCAGCACTTGGCCCATCCTTTGGGGTAGCTCCCTCGGGGACATGAACATGAAAATCATTTTTTTCATAAAAGTCATCCGCCAATCCTAGTTTTTTAGCGCGGCTACGTACCACCGTCATTGCTGCATGGATGGATTCTTGCATGACTTCACCCAGCTGCCCAGTATGAGTTACCTTACCCTTTCCGAGCATCATAGATGCTTCAATTGTCAGCAATTCACCACCAACACTCGTCCAGGCTAGACCAGTCACTTGTCCAATTTGGTCAAACTCCTCAGCTAATCCATATCTAAATTTCTTAACCCCTAGAAATTTTTCAATATTATTTAAGGTGATTGATAATTTTTTGGTTTTTTTGTTGGAAAGAATTTCTTTTACTACTTTTCGGCAAATGCTGGCAATATCGCGCTCGAGATTACGTACGCCTGCTTCACGTGTGTAGTGACGAATAATCTCTCTAATCGCGCCTTCGCTGATATGAATTTCCTCTTTGTTTAAACCATTTAAGGAAGTTTGTTTTGATATCAGATATTGTTCGGCAATGCTAACCTTTTCATCCTCTGTGTAACCAGCAAGTCGGATTACCTCCATTCTATCTAATAAAGGCGCAGGTATTTCCAAAGAGTTAGCGGTTGCAATAAACATTACATCACTCAAATCATAATCCACTTCAAGATAATGATCACTAAAGGTGTGATTTTGTTCTGGATCTAATACTTCAAGCAAAGCAGAGGCTGGGTCACCTCGGAAGTCCATAGCCATCTTATCGACCTCATCAAGCATGATTAGTGGATTCTTCACGCCCGCTTTACACAATTTCTGAATAATTTTTCCTGGCATAGAACCAATATAGGTTCTCCTATGCCCACGGATCTCAGCTTCATCGCGCACACCACCTAGAGCAATGCGAATAAAAGTACGACCCGTTGCATTTGCAATCGACTGACCTAAAGAAGTTTTACCAACCCCAGGAGGTCCAACCAAACATAAAATAGGACCTTTTAAACGTTTTACTCGCTGTTGAACTGCCAAATACTCGATAATACGTTTTTTAACTTGTTCTAATCCATGATGTTCTTTATCCAATAATTTTTCTGCTTTGAGTAAATCAAATTGAATTTTGCTTCTTTTTTTCCATGGGACCAGCAACATCCAATCAAGATAATTGCGGATCACTGTAGCCTCAGCAGACATTGGTGACATCATTTTTAATTTATGAAGTTCAGCCATTGCCTTTTCTTTAGCTTCTTTAGGCATGCCGGCTTTAGTGATGGATTTTTCGATTTGCTCAATTTCATTACCTTCTTCGCCCATTTCGCCCAATTCTTTTTGAATAGCTTTCATTTGCTCATTAAGGTAATACTCACGCTGACTCTTTTCCATTTGACGTTTAACGCGCCCTCTTACACGTTTTTCAACATGCAATAGATCAATTTCAGTTTCAATAGCAGCCATTAAACGTTCAAGACGAGTTCCTACGTCTAATGTTTCTAACAGCAGTTGCTTATCATCGACTTTTAAATTTAAATGAGCAGCAATAGTATCAGCCAGACGGCCTGGCTCTTCTATTCCCGCTAATGGTGACAATACTTCTGGAGGAATTTTTTTATTTAGCTTAATGTATTGTTCAAATTGCGACATTAATGAGCGCATTAAGATATCGACCTCTGGTTCCTGCACTGCATTATTAAACTCATCCATAAATTCCAGAGAAACTTCTAGGTAGCCTTTGTCTTGAGTGTATTCTTTTGCACGAGCACGCCGCTCTCCTTCAACCAAAACCTTTACGGTGCCATCGGGTAATTTTAATAATTGCAGCACACTGGATAAGGTACCTACCTCATAAATATCTTCTGCAGACGGATCATCATTAGACGATTTTTTCTGTGCGACTAAAAAGATTTGCTTATTATCAACCATAGCCGCTTCCAAAGCCTTAATTGATTTTCCACGACCAACAAAAAGGGGGATTACCATATGAGGGTAAACTACTACATCCCTCAAGGGTAACACAGGAATCATTGACATTGTTTCAGTCTCATGTGGCGTCACTTTATTTTCAATAGACATACTGAACCCTTATTCAAACAAGCGATAGTTATAATTTTACAATAATTTTTACTACTCAACTGAGTATACCGGTAATTGGAAAAATGAACAAAGTTCAATAGACTACTTCATTCAAAACTTTACTGGAAAGACAAATGAAGCCTAATGTATGAAAGAGAAATTAATGCGGAAACTTACCATTTTTATGGCTAAGGGGATTATACCCCCTCTACCCGGCCGAATTAATATTTGAATAAAAAAATACAACCATTCAACATTTTAATGCATAACCGGTAGTAAGACAAAGCTACAGAAACTTAGTAACTATTCACCCTGAACAGACACGGAGTTTAATAGGGTGAATAGTTGTGTATTTTAACTAGCTACTCCTTCCCCCCTACTGCAGTCTTCATCTCATGCTCATAAATAAGTATAGGCTTTGACGTATTATTCACTGTACTTTCATCAACTACTACTTTATTTACACCTTCTAGAGACGGTAATTCATACATGGTGTCTAAAAGAATATTTTCAAGTATAGCGCGCAAACCCCGAGCTCCCATTTTCCTTTCCAGAGCTTTTTTAGCAATTGCATCTAATGCCTCATTCCTAAATTCTAACTCAACGTTTTCCATTTTAAAGAGTGACTGAAACTGCTTCGTCAATGCATTTTTAGGGTTAGTAAGTATATCAATCAGCGCCAAATGATCCAGTTCTTGTAATGTAGTTACTACAGGTAATCTACCGACAAATTCAGGAATTAATCCGTACTTAATCAAATCATCAGACTCTAGCCGGCTCAAAACCTTAGACATCTGTTCACTATCGTCTTTTTTATTTTTCAGCTGTGCAGAAAAACCAATTCCTGATTTATCACTTCGTTCGCGAATTACTTTATCCAAACCGGCAAAAGCACCACCGCAAATAAATAAAATATTAGAGGTATCTACTTGCAGAAATTCTTGCTGAGGATGTTTACGCCCACCTTGAGGTGGTACTGAGGCCACTGTTCCTTCAATTAATTTCAGTAAGGCCTGTTGAACGCCTTCACCAGAAACATCACGAGTTATAGAAGGATTATCAGACTTACGAGAAATTTTATCAATTTCATCAATATAGACGATACCTTGTTGCGCTTTATCTACATCATAATCACATTTTTGCAAAAGTTTTTGAATAATATTTTCGACATCTTCTCCAACATACCCTGCTTCAGTCAAAGTAGTTGCATCAGCCATAGCAAACGGAACATTTAAGATGCGCGCTAAAGTTTGTGCCAAAAGAGTTTTACCGCTACCAGTTGGTCCAATTAGCAAAATATTACTTTTTCCTAATTCAACACCGTCTTCACTTTTATGCTGTAGTCGCTTGTAATGATTATAGACGGCAACAGACAACACTTTTTTCGCGTGGGGCTGCCCAATGACGTATTCATCCAAAAATTTTGAAATTTCTTTTGGTGAAGGTAAATTTACTTCAACTTCTTCATTAATTTCCTGTGTTTCTTCACGAATAATATCATTACAGAGCTCTACACACTCGTCACAGACAAATACAGAAGGACCAGCAATTAATTTTTTTACTTCATGTTGGCTTTTTCCACAAAAAGAACAATAAAGAACTTTATCGCTACTTCCGTTACCAGATTTACTCATATCCAACCCCTTCTTACAGCTATTACCGAAAATTAGGTAACATACATGTAAAATTTTAGTCAATCAGAAAAGATATGTCACCCTAATAAAATTAATTTATCTTACACCCTATCGAACAAAAAGGGGAACCTTCCTAAACTGGCTGTAATAAATTATGCCAACTGAAGAAAGTTCTTCCGAATTATTCTGCCGGATTACTTATTAATTCTCTATCATAAATAACTTTATCAATAAGACCATACTCAGCAGCTTGTGTAGCACTCATAAAATTATCACGCTCCGTATCTCTCAAAATTTGATCAGAAGTCTTTTTAGTATGCTTGGCCATAATGCTGTTTAAACGCTCTCTTACCGCTAATGTTTCGCGTGCATGAATTTCAATATCAGTTGCCTGACCTCTGTAACCACCCAAAGGCTGGTGTATCATTACACGTGAATTTGGCAAACAGAATCTTTTACCATCTGCACCTGCACAAAGCAGTAAGGCAGCAGCACTTGCTGCTTGACCAATACATAAGGTGCTCACATCCGGCTTAATAAACTGCATGGTGTCGTAAATTGCTAAACCAGCAGTTACTACGCCACCAGGAGAGTTAATGTAAAGAGAAATGTCTTTTTCAGGGTTTTCAGACTCAAGAAACAATAATTGAGCAACCACTAAATTAGCCATATGATCTTCAACTTCACCCAAAAGAAAAATAATACGCTCTTTCAGTAATCTTGAATAAATGTCATAGGAGCGCTCTCCACGTGACGTTTGCTCAATAACCATTGGTACCAATCCGCTGGCATTGCGAATTATATTTTCTGAATATCCTGACATAAAATTATTCTCCTTTATTCTTTTTAGTCGCCTTTTCAGTTGCTCCTTTTGGATTCATTATTGAATCATAATCTGCAGATGTATGTTTAATTTTTGCATCAGCAGCAATTTTATCAGCAACCATTTCTTCCATAACTAATGCTTCTATCTCAGCCAAATGTTCTTTCTTACTACGATACCAAGCTCGTAATTCATCAGGATTTTCATAAGCGCTAGCAAATTTCTCAATCATTGCATCGACTTTTTCTTTGTCCGCAACAATTTGATGCTTCTTAACATACTCAGAGAACAGTAGACCAAGATGAACACGACGTTGAGCCTGCTCTTCAAATAATTCTCTTGGAAAATCAGGAATTTGTTCATTTTCATGATGCTCATGTCCAAACAGACGATGATACATATCGTGTTTTAAATGTTCGATTTCTTTATCAATTAAAGCTAATGGTAGATTAATTTTATTTACTTCCATTAAACGATCAAACAATTTTTCTTTGTTGATCGAGCCAACACGACGTTCTAATTCACGAATCATGTTGTCTTTGATGTCCATTTTAAGGGCTTCAGTACCCCCTTCTTTAATATTAAATTTTTCCGCAAATGCATCATCAAATTTAGGCAACTTGCCTTCCATAATAGTACAAATAGTAATTTTGAAGACAGCTTCTTTGCCAGCTAATTCTTTATGACCATAATCTTCTGGGAAATTTACTTTAATATCAAATTGTTTTTCTTTTTCACCGCCAATAATACCTTCTTCAAATCCTGGGATCATCGAGCCAGAACCGATAACTAACTCATGACCTTTGGCGCTCCCACCTTCAAACGCCTTGTCATCCACGAAGCCTTCAAAATCAATAATAACTTTATCGTCCTTTTGCACTGCTCGTGACACCTCATGCCACTCTTTGTTCTGTTCGCGTAATTTATCAATCATTATCTGAACATCTTTTTCCGCCACTTCTGACGTCACTAATTCAACTGTAGCCTGATTTAATTCAGCAACTTCAAATACTGGCATTACTTCAAATGTGGCAGTGTAAGTAAAATCTTTATTTTTCTCTATTTGTTCAGGCTCTATATAAGGAGAGCTTGCAGGAACTAATTCATGTTGTTGTAAGGCTTCAAATAGGGTTGATTGAACCATATCTCGGGCGACTTCTTCGCGAACACTGCCCGAATAACGGTTAGTGACAATATGCATAGGGACTTTGCCAGAGCGGAAACCATCAACTTTAACTTTTTGAGCTAAGCCTTTAAGACGCGAGCTAACTTCTTCCTCAACCTTCGCAGTAGGTACAGAAATTGTTATCTTACGTTCCAAACCTTTTAGGGTCTCAACAGAAACTTGCATTAATTCACCTCTTGGAATTTATAATGATAATGGTGCGAAAGGAGAGACTCGAACTCTCACGGGTTGCCCCGCTGGAACCTAAATCCAGTGCGTCTACCAATTCCGCCACTTTCGCAATCAGGTTGGATTATCAATCAGTAACTCAGTCTTGTAAAGACTCAGATGAATCTTTAGCGATAAATCTTGTTTCTACAATACATGGGGTGAACGATGGGATTCGAACCCACGACAACCGGGATCACAACCCGGGGCTCTACCAACTGAGCTACGCTCACCATAATCTTTTAACCAGAAATCTCGCCTTCGGACATCTTTGGGCTGGCGCGCCCGGCAGGATTCGAACCTGCTACCCTCGGCTTAGAAGGCCGATGCTCTATCCAGATGAGCTACGGGCGCTTAATTGGTCGGGGTGGAGAGATTCGAACTCCCGACATCCTGCTCCCAAAGCAGGCGCGCTACCAGACTGCGCTACACCCCGTTACCCGTCCCGAGGACAGTGCGCACATGATACTAACGGAGATAATTTAGGTCAACAAAAAAATAATATTTTTTTTAACTATTTTAAATTATTTGTTATTAGCTAAATAATTGGAATGAAATTGAATTCCAATTTTCTTCTTCATCAGCGTTTTTAGCTAGAGCACTGACTTGGTTTAATCTCTCGTATCTTAGAAGTTTTTCAGTTAGCATTACTTATTGTTCATTCTATTTCAAATAATAATATGAAATTTAAACTCCTTCCTTTATTTGACAATTTGAATTATTTACATAAAAACCACGAACATGCCAAAGTACCTGAGACTCGTTTTTATGATGATTTTCATTACACCTTAAATTTTTTAAAAAGCTACACAGGAAGCCAGGGTACATTTAATAGTTATCGCAGGGAAGTAGAACGATTATTGCAATGGTCGTGGCTTATAAAGAATACAACTATAGATACTTTAAGACGTGAAGATATAGAACATTATGTCCACTTTTGCCAAAACCCACCTCAATCCTGGATAAGTTTAAAAAAAGTGCCTCGATTTTTAGAAAAAGATGGACGACGTATACCTAATGAAGAATGGCGTCCTTTTGTGGTGACCTTGAGCAAATCAGCTATAAAAAATGGACAAAAACCGGCTTTGGATCAATTTAACCTATCTCAAAGCTCAATTCATGAACTCTTTGCTATCTTAAGTACCCTATTTAACTTCTTAATTGCAGAAGAATACTTGGAATCCAATCCAGTAGCACTGATTCGCCAAAAAAGTAAATTTATTCGTAAACGCCAACACACTATACCAATACGTCGTTTAAGTCTCATTCAATGGGCTGCAGTACTTAATGCTGCAGAATCACTTGCAGAAGAATCACCCTTAAAACATGAACGCACTCGTTTTATGTTATGCATGTTATTTGGTATGTATTTACGCATCTCTGAACTTGCAGCAAATGATCGCTGGGTGCCTAGTATGAATGATTTTGCTAAAGACAGTAATGGTTATTGGTGGTTTACCACCGTGGGGAAAGGAAATAAGGAACGACAAATCGCAGTAAGTGATTCAATGCTGGAAAGTTTAACTCGCTGGCGTAGTTTTTTAGGACTAACTCCCCTACCTTCACCCGCAGATAATTCCCCGCTAATCCCCAAAATTCGTGGTAATGGACCTATGGGTGATACTGCACCGATTCGCCGTATTATTCAACATTGTTTTGATTTTGCTGAAGAGGAATTAAGAAGAAATGGACATGCAGATGAGGCAGATAATTTAACAGAAGCTACCGTGCATTGGTTAAGACATACCGGAATTTCTGAGGATGTGAAAACCCGTCCTCGCGAACACGTTCGCGATGATGCCGGCCATAGTTCAAGTGCCACTACAGATCGTTATATTGATATTGAAAAACAAGCTCGCCATCAATCAGCAAAGAAAAAAATTATAGAGCCAAGTACATAAATTATTGTTTAAATTGTTTGCCTCCACCCTAACTGAACTATGATAGAATGCCCTCTTCTTGTTTATGACTAATAATTTATAATGCTAACCCTTCGTCAGATCACCTTAACTCGCGGTAATAAAGTTTTACTTGATAAAGCCAATATCACGCTTTATGAAAAACAAAAAATAGGTCTTATTGGTTATAACGGTTGTGGTAAATCTACCCTATTTGACTTTTTATTGGGAAAATTAACCGCAGATACAGGCGAATATTTAATTAATCCTAATCTTAGAATCAGTCATTTATCGCAAAAATTACCTGATAGTGATGAAAAAGCAATTAATTTTGTCTTAAGTGGGGATAGCGAGTACATCAATTTACTCCAACGTCTGGATCAAGCTGAGCAATCCCATAATCATGCTGAAGTGGTAGCCTGCCATGAGGAATTAAATCAGACCGCAGGGTACAGTAAACCGGCACAAGCAGCGACAATTATGTCTGGTTTAGGCTTTAATTGCGATCAACATGAGGCTTCAATCAATAGTTTTTCAGGCGGCTGGCGCATGCGTTTAAGCCTTGCACGATGTCTTATGAAGCCTGCAGATTTACTTTTACTTGACGAGCCAACTAATCATTTGGATATGGAAGCTATTTTGTGGCTGGAACGCTTTTTAAAACAAAGCTCAAGCACTATTATCTTAATTTCCCACGATAGAGAATTTCTTGATGCTTTTGTCACTCATATTTTGCATATTGAGAAACAAAATTTAATGTTATATAGCGGTAATTACAGCTGTTTTGAGAAAACACATGCCCAACAATTAGCATTACAACAAGTGATGCATGAGAAGCAACAGACAAAAATTAATCATATGATGACGTTTGTTAATCGCTTTAAAGCAAAAGCAACTAAAGCAAAGCAGGCGCAAGGCCGTCTTAAAGCTATAAAACGAATGGAGCTTGTTGCTGCAGCACAAGTTGACTCCCCTTTTTCTTTTGAATTTTTTCCTTGTTTACGTGCTGACAATCCTTTAATACAGTGCAACCAATTAGATGCTGGTTATCCAGGTCAGGAAACTATATTAAAAAAAATTAACCTATCAATTAGTCCTGGAGACAGAATTGCTTTGCTCGGTCCTAATGGTGAAGGTAAATCCACGTTAATCAAAACATTAACCGGTTCTTTACCTGCATTAAAAGGAACGTTCCATCGTTCAGCTCATTTACAAATTGGTTACTATGCACAACATCAGTTAGAGCAACTTGACTGTAAATTAAGCCCACTAGAAACCCTCCAGATAGTAACACCGGAGGCACGCGAGCAAACCTTACGTGATTTTTTAGGGGGCTTTAATTTTGTGGGAGATATGGCGGTACAACCTATTCACCATTTTTCTGGAGGCGAAAAAGCACGTGTTGTTTTGGCCCAATTAGTATGGCTGAAACCTAATTTACTTTTACTCGATGAACCAACAAACCATCTGGATTTAGGGATGCGTGCCGCAATTGAGCTTGCACTGCAAAGTTATGATGGCGCTTTAATTCTAATTTCACACGATAGACATCTGTTGAAAACGACGGTTGATAATTTCTATTTAGTGCACCAAAAGGAAGTACAGCCCTTTAATGGTGATTTGGATGATTATTATTGCTGGTTGCACACCAAAGACTCTGTTAAAGAAAATGTACATGCCACTTCGATTGCAAGCGAGTACAAAGAAAAAAAAGCGTTACAAAATCGTTTGAAGAAATTAGAACAAATGATTGAACAATTTCATTGTGAAATTGAAAAATTGGATAGACAGTTAGGAGATACAAATCTCTATGAGAACAGCATACATCAAAACAAGTTAGGGCAATTGGTGCAAAAGCGTAACCAAGTACATTCGTCTTTAAATCAGTCTGAGGAAGAATGGTTAGAGATTAGCGAGACTTTAGAAGATATGTAAACAATGGGAATAAAAAAGACATGCGGCAATCACTATGTAAGCATGGATGTGGGGTTTTCTCTTGTTCCAAATCGATCAAGATGGCCTTCCCTATGTCCAGAGTGAACAATTACTCCATTTTTTTGGCACGTAAGTACTCTAACATATCTTTAGCTGCCAGCTGCTCTGCCCTCCTTCTATTAGAGCCTTGACCATTAGTCACTTGTTTTATTGTTTTGACAGTGCAAGTGACATAAAATATTTGATCATGCTCATCTCCCTCTACTTTAGTCAAAGCATATTTTGGCAAAGCTATTTTTTCTGCCTGTACATACTCTTGGAGTAACGTTTTAGAATCTTTTAAGCAATCATTTAAATGGGGGTCTTCAAGCCTGGAACGGTACAACTTCAAAATAACTTCTTTTGCTGAATCCACACCTCCATCAAAAAAGACAGCAGCAAAAACCGCTTCTAAAGCATCCGCAAGAATAGAAGCACGGCGAAAACCGCCGCTTTTTAATTCACCCTGCCCCAAAAAAAGAAAGTCACCCAAATTAATTTCTCTTGCAATTTCGACCAGCATATCGCCACGAACTAAAAAAGAGCGTAAACGACTAAGATGACCTTCACTTTGCAAAGGAAAGCGATGAAATAATTCATTAGCAATGACAAAACTTAAAATGGAATCACCAAGAAATTCAAAACGTTCGTAATTCTCACTACCTACACTACAATGAGTCAACGCCTGCTTTAAATAAATGGGCTTTTTAAATGAGTAATTTAAACGTCGACATAACCTCTCTAAATCAATGTTCACTAGTTGCTATTACCTCTTTTGTATTAGGGGCGGTGCGAATCAAACAATAAACCTAACTACTCAGTTGCCATGTAAAAATATTAGATAATTTTTGTACAAAGTAAGCAATTACCAATAAAGTTATTTGTACTACTAACACTTAGTTAATCATTCTGCCTATTTTAGACCAACGAACATTACCCGCTTTGCCATTCCAGCTCATCCATACTAAAAAGGCTTTTCCTCTAAAATTAGAATCCGGTACAAATCCCCAAAAACGACTGTCAGCGCTGTCATCACGATTATCGCCCATCATAAAATAATTTCCTTCAGGCACGACTAGATCAAAATCTACCGCTGGTATGTCCGTTCTAATAAAAATATCATGGATTACACCATTTAGGTTCTCTTTATATTGAGATACAGGGTTTCCTGAACTTTCATCAGTGGTGTATTCAACAAATGTCTGTTTTGCCTCCTGACCGTTAATCATCAATACTTTGTTATGGTAACTAATTTTGTCTCCAGGAACACCAATGACACGCTTAATGTAATCATAGGCAGGATCTGGTGGCCAACGAAATACAGCAACCTCACCGGTTTTAGGATTAGCAATTGGAACAATTTTCTTTTCCACCACAGGAAGCCGCAAACCATAAGCAAATTTATTTACTGCAACAAAATCGCCTACCAACAAAGTTGGTTCTAAGGAACCTGAAGGTATGCGAAAAGGTTCGATAAGAAACGAGCGTAATAGCAAAACAACAAAAAACACGGGGAAAAAAGAACGTGCGTATTCAATAACTTTATTTGGTTTTTGATCTGCACTGCGTTTTTTCGCCCAAAATAATATATCCAATAGGTAAATAAATCCGCTAATAAATGACAATACAACTAATATTAAAGCAAAGTTCATAACTCTATCCTCTGAATTCTTTTAATTCTTTTTATCCGTTTGAAAAACTGCCATAAATGCTTCTTGAGGTATCTCAACATGCCCTACTTGTTTCATACGTTTTTTACCTGCTTTTTGCTTTTCTAATAATTTTCGCTTACGGGTCACATCACCGCCATAACATTTGGCAGTCACATTTTTACGTAATGCCTTAACTGTTTGCCGTGCAATGATGTGACTTCCTAAAGCAGCCTGAATAGCTACATCAAACATTTGTCTTGGTATTAAGTCTTTCATTTTTTCAGCAATAATCTTTCCACGACTGTGTGAAGCAGCTCGATGAACAATAACTGATAACGCATCAACCCGTTCACTGTTAATCAAAATATCCATTTTTACTAGATCTGCCTGTTCGAAACGAACAAAATTGTAATCCAATGAAGCATAACCACGACTTACGGATTTTAACCGATCAAAAAAATCAGATACTACTTCACTCATTGGAATATCATAAGTCACAGAAACCTGGCGACCACTATAAGTCATATTAACTTGAACACCTCGTCGCTCAATGCACAAATTAATAATCGATCCCAGATAATCTTGTGGTACCAATATGTTAGCTCTGACAATAGGCTCATACATTTCTTTTATCTGCGGGAGCGGTGGCAAATAAGACGGATTATCAATGAGTAAAGTCTCACCTTTTTGCGTCACGATTTGATAAACCACTGTGGGTGCAGTGGAAATCAAATCCAGATTGTATTCCCGCTCTAAACGTTCCTGAATGATTTCCATATGCAACATGCCCAGGAAACCACAACGAAAACCAAAACCTAAAGCTTCTGAGGATTCAGGCTCATAAAATAAAGAAGCATCATTAAGACTTAATTTAGCTAGTGCTTCACGGAATGCTTCAAAATCATCGGCACTAATAGGGAATAAACCAGCATAAACCTGGGGTTTCACACGTTGGAAACCGGGCAATACACTCACTGCCTGATTTTTTTCCAAAGTCAAAGTATCACCAACCGGAGCACCTTGAATTTCTTTTATTCCTGCAACAACATATCCTACTTCACCAGCGTGTAAAGATTCTAATTTAGTCCGCTTTGGTGTAAAAATACCTACCTGATCCACTTCATAAGAACGACCCGTAGACATCACGCGCATTTTATCGCCTTTACGAATTGAACCATTGACAATACGTACTAAAGAAACAACACCTAAATAACTATCAAACCATGAATCAATAATAAGCGCTTGTAAAGCTGCATCAATATTCCCTTCTGGAGGTGGGATACATGCAACTAATGCTTCAAGAACCTCATCAACTCCCAAGCCACTTTTAGCACTGGTTCTGATTGCATCATGCGCATCAAGACCAATGATGTCTTCAATTTCAGAAATTACTCGGTCAGGCTCTGCCTGTGGTAAATCAATTTTATTTAATACTGGCAAGACGGTTAAAGATTGATCGATTGCGGTATAACACACTGCTACTGTTTGCGCTTCTACCCCTTGTGCTGCATCAACCACCAGGATAGCACCCTCACAAGCTGCCAAAGAGCGAGATACTTCATAACTAAAATCTACATGCCCTGGAGTATCAATGAAGTTTAATAAATAAGTTTTACCATCTTTGGCAACATAATTTAGGGATACACACTGAGCTTTGATTGTAATCCCACGTTCACGCTCAATATCCATAGAATCAAGAACTTGAGAGCTCATTTCCCGTTCAGTTAAACCACCACAAATTTGAATGAATCGGTCTGCCAGCGTAGATTTACCATGATCGATGTGGGCAATAATTGAAAAGTTGCGAATTCGCTTTAAATCACTCAACTCAAAATAACCTTTTTGCAAATAACGCATTTTAGCCTAAATATGTGTTAGCTGAAAGTAATTACAAAAATTTGCTAATATTCCATATTTTTAATAATATTTGTCCTTTAGTTCCAATTATGGGAAGTACCATGCAACGAATAACCAAGTTAGGTTTTACTGCGCTAATACTCTGCCTTTTTTCTTTTGCAACTGTTGCTGATGTTGCATTTACAAAACGGAAAGACGTTCAACTTTTTATCAAGGATATGGTAAAAAACCATAACTTTAATGCAAAACAACTTACTGCGACACTGAGTCAAGTGACACTACAACCGCAGATTATCAAATCAATGAACACACCCTATGAAAAGAAAAACTGGGATGTTTATCGGGATCTATTTCTTACCCCAGCACGATTAAAAGGAGGTATAGACTATTGGACAGCAAATAGAAATACCCTTGAACAAGCACAAAAGCAATATGGTGTTCCGGAAGAAATGATTGTAGCTATTCTCGGTGTAGAAACCTTATACGGTGAACGCCAAGGGGAAAATAAAGTTTTAGATGCCTTAGCAACTCTTGCATTTGATTACCCAAAACGAGCTTCCTATTTTAAACATGAATTAAAAGAATACTTGCTTCTTTGTCGTGAACATAACGTACCTGCAACAAAATACAAAGGATCTTATGCGGGCGCTATAGGTCAACCTCAATTCATGCCAAGTAGTTATAGAAATTTCGCTGTAGATTTCAATCATAAAGGTCAGCGTGATCTGGTAACCAATAATGATGATTCCATTGCCAGTATTGCCAATTACTTTAAAGCTCATGGGTGGCAGCCCAATGCTGGTGTTGTTCAAAATGCAAAATTGGTCAATACGCGTTATAAATCCCTGCAAATGAATCCTAAAAAAACTAATTATAACTATAATGAATTAACAGCACACGGAGTCAGGCCTATAACAGCCGCTCATAATCATCCTTCACGCGCCGCATTGCTTGAGCTAGTCACTGCTAAGGGTAATGAATATTGGATAGCCTATCCAAATTTCTTCGTAATTACTCGATATAACTCAAGTCCGCAATATGCACTTGTAGTCTATCTTTTATCGCAACAATTAAAACAGCAATGGATTGCAATGAACGCTAAAAGACATAGAGCTTATGTGTAGTGAATACATTTTTTCTATTCACCAAACATCTTGATGAGAATGGATGTTTTTGCCTTGAACTCGATGCAGGAGGTAGCTTAAGTCTTCCACCTGCACAACGTAGTTTTGCTGAAATTTTAAACCTACAAAAAGAGTGTAACACATTGGTTATTGAAACCAGTGCTAATGCCAGTCTTCTGAATCTTCAATTACCTTGGCTTTCTGATAGGAAAGCTAGAGTGGCTATTCCGTATGCACTGGAAGATAAGCTGGCTCAATCTGTGGAGGAACTACATTTTGCTTTTGATAAAGAAAGATATGAAAATAATCATTATCTGATTGCCGTTGTAAGTAAGCAAAGAATACACTTCATTATACAAATACTTACGGAAAAAAAGATTGAGTTTACTGCAATTACTCTGGATTGGTTTGCCCTAAAGTCAGAGGAGCTATGTGTTAATGAAGCCACTTTACTCGTTAATTCCAAAGATTTTAAAGGCGCATTGTCAGGAGATTTAGCAGAAACTTATATTAAAAAGCATCCGATAGATCACCCTCTTTTATTTACTGACAGCGAGAAAACGTATAATTCGGATTTACCTAAACGCCCAGAAAGCTCTTTCACTTGGATAGCACAACGAATTTTAAAATCTAAATTGATGAACCTTTGCCAAGGTGAAGTTCAATATGGAAGTAAGTTAGATTTAATTAAGAAGACTTATCTTGCAGCTGGCGTTCTTTTTGGCCTGTGGTTGCTGTCGATTATTTCCATTAATGCGATTAATTTGCATTTTTTAAATAAAGAAACTGCTCAAATCGATAAACAAATTGCAGAGATTTACCATGAGTTTTTTCCAAACTCAAAACTGGTAATCAGTCCTAAATTTCGTATTACTCAACTGTTGAAAAGCAATGATACAGAAGAACAAACACATTTTTGGTTTTTACTTAATCAGTTTTCCAAGGTAATGAACAGTAAAGAATTCTCCCTGGAACAACTGCATTATCAAAATAAAACATTATCTGTTAAGCTAATCAGTTCTGATTTTGCGAGTTTGGAAAAATTAGAAAATCAATTAAAGGAATCAAAACTTACTGTGAAACAAACCCAAGCTTCTACTCATCAGCAACAAGTTATTGCTACCCTGGAGTTAACGTGAAGACCTATTTAAGTAACTTAAATGAGCGCGAAAAAGGGCTAATCGTAGGCGCTGTTTTATGCCTTGTTTTCTACTGTTATTATTCGTTTTTGTATTTGCCTTTAAATCATCAGGTAACTCAAAAATCCACGCAATTAGCTGAAAAATTATCTACATTGGATTGGATGAGAAAAATAAAACAAAAAAAAAATACCTTGAAAACAAAAAAAACAATCGATAACAGTCAATTACTTACTATTTTAGCAACGCAACTTAAAGAAGATTCTACCTTGAAATTTCCTTACCAGTTACAACAAACAAGCTCTGGTGACGTTCAACTTGCTTTTGAAGTCATTCCCTTCAATGTATTTATTGCCTGGTTCAGAAAGATTAATGAACAATTTGCAATTAATTTAAAGCAGTTTAATGCAGAACGTACCAACACCGAGGGTCTTGCTCATGTCATGGTGATACTAAGTGCAGTACCTTAACCTTAATCACATACTTTTTGTCTGTATCAATTGCGGTCAATACCAGGGTGCAACTCAAGGTCAGAGTGAATTGATACTCGAAACCATCTTCTCTAAATTTTAAGGCTGAATGCTGCCCCATTTTTTTACAGAAGCACCTCTTTTAATTTCTGGAGGTAATGCCTCTAAAGCTTTTTGTGCTTCAGCAGCATTGCTGTAAGATCCATAGACACCTCGATAGTAGTTTTTACCCCCTTGTTGATATTTCACTTGTGCCATACGATCATTTTTAGGTGCTTTATACAATGTTTGCGCTACCTTTGCGGGTTTGTCTCCTGCTGCTAATTCAATTGTGTACGTTTGCGGATTTTGACTGCTTACCCAAGTTTGATCTTGATCCTGAAACGATACAGGAGAACGCATTTCGCCAACATGGTAAGTATCTGGCACCACAATTTCCTGTTTGGATGAAGTATTTTCATAATATGAGTAATCATAATTATTAGGCAATTTATAATTGTTTCGTACGTATGCTTTATTGTCCTCATAAGATGCATAAGCAGGTGCATAAGCAGGATAATTCAAACTCGTACCTGTACTATTATCCATCATAGCACAGGAAGAAATACCTAAGGCACAAAACCCTACCACGGCGAATTTAATATTATTATTCATTATTAGTTCCTGAGTTATAATTGTTCTTATTTACAGTTATCTACTAAATACCAAAAAACTTTAGATTTTTATGTTGTTTAAGTAAAAAGTATGGCTTACAGTACTAGTTTTTGTTAGATCGTTTTTATAATTTTCTAACTTGACCCAAATCGATAGCTTTAGATCAAATTAGAAAAAGAGTAAAAAGATCCTATGTTTATGGCAGAATCTATGTGGACTCATCGACGCTCAGGACAAACAAATCAACGAGGAACTCAGGATCATCGTGATCCTTATGAACGAGATCGAACACGTGTTATTCATTGCCCTGCCTTTCGAAGACTGCAAAGAAAAACACAAATTTTAGGAACTGATGAAGGGGATTTTCATCGTACACGCCTTACTCATTCGCTAGAGGTTGATTCAATAGGTCGTAGCATTGTGCGTAATTTATTAATTAATCAGCATAATCATAGGATATTAACCACTTTATTACCTAATGATGATTTAATTTCTGTTATTTGCTTATTGCACGATATTGGTCATCCACCCTTTGGGCATGGTGGTGAAGTAGCGCTAAATTACATGATGCGTCATCACGGGGGTTTTGAAGGAAATGGGCAAACGCTGCGATTACTTACCAAAGTTGAGAGCAGTTATGGAGCTTATGGATTAGATTTAACTCGCCGTGCTCTTCTTGGAGTTTTAAAGTATCCAGTAAAACACTCCTGTGTAATCGCGCCTCATCAACCTGCTGTGCATGAATCCATTCATAAAACCATTAAAATTAATAATTGGTTACCACCTAAAGCCTATTTTGACTGCGAAGAGCCTGAAGTGGAGTGGTTGTTATCACCTTTTTCAGATAAAGACAAAGAATTATTTCAATCTTTATCACTCCTTCCTCAAGATACAAAATCGGGTAAAGCTGCCTACCACAGTTTTGATTGTTCAATAATGGATATTGCAGATGATGTTGCTTATGGTGTTCATGACTTGGAAGATGCTATTCATTTACGGTTAATAAATCCCTCTCATTTAGATACACGCGAATTTAGACACCTATTGAGTGACACTGCTTTATCTGAGAGCCAGGATCATTTAATTAATTCATTATTTTCTCAAGATCTTTGTTTAAGAAAACAAACTATTGGCGAGATAGTAAATTATTTCATTACCTCAACCCAAATTGTGGTAACCAATGAAGCGTTTGAAAATAATTTATTAAAATATAATCTGGTATTGATTCCTGAGGCAACTGCACTTTTGAATTATTTAATGCGGTGTATTTATTGTAATGTTATTGATTCGCAGGAAGCACGTACTTTTGAGTACGGGGGACAAACTGTGGTGCTCCGCTTATTTGATGCAATTAGTTCAAATCCTGAGAGTTTACTGGATAACAAAAATCGTATTTTGTTTAAACAGGCTCAATGTGAAACAACTGCGTATCGAGTAATTTGTGACTATTTAGCTAATATGACTGATGAATATGCTTATAGAATGCACGAACGATTATTTGGCTTCAATACAAGAACAATTTTTGAAAGATTATAAACAAAGAAGGAAGGTTAAAAATTTTAGAGCTTTCTAATTACATTAATATGGATATCTGGCTCTTCCCCAAATCCGCACATCATTACCC
>NZ_JBAQZB010000046.1:0-3904 GCF_049790535.1 Legionella sp. | reverse complement strand
GTAGTATAAATGCTTAACTTGCTCACATCACCATTGAACCCATTATTAAATAAATCATGCAACAGATAATTCACCATGCATTAATGGATGATGATGTGCACTATTTACCGACTTCAAAAGAATTTCTTTGTCATCATACACAATAATTGCACCATAAGGAGCAATCGGATTAGACGCAGCCACCTCAATGGTAGCCGACATAAAATCATGAATGTATTTATCCATTGTTTCGTTCCTATGGCTTGATACAATTAGCAAGCGAAACCTATGTTGATTTAATTTATGATGTTACTCTTCAAAAATTCTATGATATGTATCTGAAATTTGTTATTTTACACAGTTGATACTTTTTGCAACACGGTCATTTCTATTCATTAACCAACACTAATTTAGGAGATAGGTTATTTTTTCTTCTTACATAAGCAGCAAGAAGAAAAATATTTATTCCTCCTAAAATGACAAGAATTGATCCAGGTAAGTAATTCGCATAATGCTCTAATTTAAACGCAATTAATGGCGTAATACCGCCGCCAATACAAGCTGCCAATGAATAAATTAAATTTGTAATTGAACACCTTATTGATAAAGGAAATATCTCCGTAATAAGTACTGGCGTCACTGCAAAAATGCTAGCACAAGGAATAGCTATGACCGTATGCGCTAATAAAACTTGATAAAAAGAACCTGATGATAACAAGCAAAAATAAGGCAAACTCAATAAAAAGAGAGTCATACTTCCCATAAGAACCAATTTTGTCCGTCCTAGGTAATCAGATATAAATCCAAATAATGGGATTAATAGCGTCAAAACTCCTAAACTAACTGAATTTATTATAAAGGATTGCGTATTATGGATGTGGTTTGTCTCAGTAATGTGTATCGGCGCATAAACAAACACCAAGATAGTTGTAGAAACGCCGAAGCAAACTAATGAAAAAACAAGTAGACTATCAAAAGGCTGCACCTTAAAAATAGTTAATGCTTCCTGCAGTACCTCAATAAAAGACCTCTTTTCTTTTCGGGCATTTTGAGCAATAAACTCAAGACTTTCAGGCAAAGAATTTCTGATCCAATAGCCAATTAGCATAGTAACAAATGCAAGTAAAAATGCTAATCGCCAGCCCCAATCTGGAATTACTTTTATATCTATGAGATACAGAACCAATGAACCAACCAAAGAAGAAATGAGCACCCCAGCATTAACTCCAAAGGCAGCCCAAGAACCGAAATACCCTCGTTCATTCTTATTGCAACTTTCTATCAGCAAAGCAATAGAGCTAATATACTCACTGCCCACAGCAAAGACCTGAATAAGTCGTATAAACAATAAAAGGAAGACCGAAATAACACCTATGCGTTCATATGAAGGCAAAACTCCAACAATACTCGTACAAACCCCCATTAAAAAAATACTTAGCGTAAGTATCCTCTTTCTGCCTATCTGATCTGCAAGTATACCGCCTATTAAACTACCGATTGGACGCAAAATATATGTGATTAGAAATAAAAAGAAAATATCTGATAATTCAGACTGTGGTGGAAGAAACTCTTTAGAGAGATAAGCTGAAAATAGCCCCCAAATAACATAATCATACATTTCAAGGGCATTACCAATGGCTCCTCCAATAATAGTTCTCTTAGAAACAGGAAGCATTAATCACTCTTCTTGGAAAGCAAAGCTCCAGAGCGTATTAATTCTTCATGAAAACCTAGTGAGCTGTGATCGGTAACTTTATCCAGAAATATTACCCCGTCTAAATGATCAAGTTCATGCTGTACCACGCGAGCATGGAGATCTGACACTTCCCTTTCAATTAAATTTCCACTGGCATCATAACCACGATAGCCTATCGATTTGTATCGAGGAACTTTCCCCCTGAGCTGCCCCACACTTAAACAGCCTTCATACCCCTCTTCTATAACTTCAGAAAGAGGCTCAAATGAGGGATTAAATAGAACTGTAAAAGGGATAGGTGCTAGGTCAGTGTCAATAGGGTGTTGTTTCATACCAAATACTATTGCACGCTTATTGATAGCAATTTGAGGAGCTGCAAGCCCTAAACCTCGTTCTTCTTCTAACGTTTTGAAAAGAATGGATTCCATTTTTTTTAATTCATCAGAACCAAAAAGATTTTGTGGAATTGGTTCAGACAACATTCTCAGCAAGGGATTGCCTAGCTGTATTACTGTATATGAGTCCATAGCACCACCCATAATTATAAATTATTGACTATAAGTTTAAGCTTAGATCGCAGACCAAGATCCGAAGCTTTTGAATTTAATTGATTTAACTGAGGTAAAGAGTAATTGCCGCAATACTCTGAATATAAGTTCAGAACAGAATTACAAAAATAATCACCAATATCAATTAAACCAAAAATCTGCGCACTGTAATATTCCTTTAAATTTTTCTTATTTGAACTTGTTGCATAAGAATATAGAAAATTAAATCCGTTGATTTCTCTAGACAAAGTCATTCCAGATTTAAAATGATTACTGGTAAGCTTTATCTCTTTTATTTGCTCTACAAATAGATTGTCAGCATTGATATCATCCCACCAAAGCAATGTATTTTTGCTCAGCTTTTTTGAAGAAAAGCAGGTATCATATTTCCACAGACCTTGCTGAATCAGATTATATTCAACGTGTGGCATAGACGAGAATGAAACAAGCTCATTTGAAGGACTAATAATACTGAGACCAAAATAAGCTACTTCATAATGTCCTTTAATTTGCAAAAAAATATTTTTAACATAGCGGCGATGTTCAAATAAGATATCAACGACACTTGAATGCAAAGAAACGACATCTTCTTTCTCTTGATTGCTATAAACTAACTTTAATTTTTCTATCATTTTTAATTCCATTAAAACGCATGGCAGAATTTACAGAAATATCAATAATTTTCATCAGTTCTTCTTTATCTGCTTTAATGTGAGTGGCATCATTTACACTGTCCATAATAAAATGCACTAATTCTTGAGGGTCTTTTGTTAGCTCAAGCAGCATCGTGCTTTTCGTCAAGATATATTCAAACAGGTCTGGTTCAATCCGAATTAAGTTATCTTGACTAATATTATTAGGAATTTGCGTATCCTCACCAAACAAGAGCCAGCCAGGAGATACTTTAAGCCATTTTGCTATCTTATAAGTAATATCCACTTCTGGCAGTGCCTCTCCTAATACATATCTTCTAGCCATCTGATGAGAACAACCACAAACCTCTGCCAGCGCACTAATTTTTACCCCTGCCTTAGACACTGATGAGATCAAATTGGCTTGTTTCATAAGCATTGTCAGTCTTCGCGCAAAACCATGAACAAAATGTTCTCTTTCCAAAATAGAGCTCCTATAAATAGATGCAAGAAAGTATACATTTAAATACCACAAGCATCAACGTAGCTATAAATATGCAACAATAAATTTATTTTTATTTTAAGTTGCATTTAATGTAATTTTAAGTTTAAATTCAATGTAACTTAAGTGGTGCTACATTGCTTAACTTTGTATTTGGATTGCTGCAAATAATAAGGAATAGAAAGTATGAATAATAAAAACCCAAAATTACAAATTTACCAAGGAATAATCAAATATTTATTGGAATCAACCAATTATAACTTAAAAAATATTGCTGAATTATCCAATTCATCAATAGAGCATATTCGCTCAATTCACTGCCAAAATATGGTGCCCGTCGATTTTTTTTCTGAGTCGCAACTCGTAAAGCTTTATCAAATCATTTTGGATATACATCCTAAAAAAAATCGCCGATCAAAATACATCGTTGAAATTAATCAGATTGTAGACTGAATTGAATAAGGGAGCTACTGATATGAAATGGGTAAAATTAAAAAAATATTGCATCGACTCAGGTGATACCGCAAACGCAGTTCATGCCAAACGT
>NZ_JBAQZB010000045.1:0-2738 GCF_049790535.1 Legionella sp. | reverse complement strand
AGCATCAACCGCCATACCGACAGTAAGCACGATCCCCGCAATACCTGGAAGCGTCAGTGTGGCATCAATCATTGACAATAAGGCACATAATAAAACCAGATTAAGTATTAATGCAAGATCTGCAAATAATCCAAAAATACGGTAATAACATAACATCAAGATTAAAATTAACCCCATACCTACGGCTAAAGAAACCATGCCCCGACGAATGTTTTCTTTACCCAAAGTAGGACCCACGGTGCGTTCCTCTATTGGATAAATTGCTGCAGGCAATGCTCCTGCTCGAAGTAATAAAGCTAAATTAGCTGCTTCTTTACTGTTAGTAAGACCAGTAATTTGGAAATTATTACCTAATGCACTTTGTATTACTGGTGCACTAATTACACGTTCATCTCGATGGGTCGAGCGAGTATCAACCCCGTTAATTGTTTGTATGGTATTTTTTGTTTCCACATAAACAATAGCCATACGCTTACCAATATTTTCACGAGTAACTTTAGTAAATAAACTCTCACCGCCCCCACCTAATTGGATTTGTACGGCTGGGCTTGCTGATTGTTGATCAAAGCTTGAAACAGCAGAGGTAATGGAATCACCACTTAGAACTACTTGTCTTTTTAACAAGATAGGATGTCCATCCATCATAAATAGCTTGTCACTTACAGGAACAGAACCAGTTTGTTTGGCGATTTGCGGATCATTATCCTGATCGACCAGGTAAAACTGTAGGGTTGCTGTACCACCAAGAATTTGTTTAGCACGCGCCGCATCTTGAATTCCTGGTAAATCCACAGCAACACGAGTTGTCCCTTGCTGTTGTACTACCGCTTCACCAACACCCAGCTCATTGACTCGATTACGTAAAATACTCATTGTTTGTTCAATAGTATTTTGGCGTATGTTGTTTAGCTCAACAGGTGAAATTGACGCTATAATTACGTTCTCAGCTTTGCCCTTTACAAAAAGCACATCAGGTATTTTTAATTTTAATTCAGCAAAAGCCTGTTCCATTGATTGTTGATCACGGAAACTTAAATTAATACCCTTATCCGCTATATAACGTATGCCCGAATAACGCACGCCAATTTCACGCAAGGACTGACTAATATTCTTCATCATTCCTTCATAACGACGACTAATTACACTTTCTATGTCAACTTCCAACAAGAAATGCACACCGCCTCGTAAATCTAAGCCTTGCTTCATTGGTTCAGCGCGAATGGAGCGTAACCAGCGTGGAGTCGCAGGAGCTAAATTTAAAGCAACAGTGTATTGGTTGCCCAAAGCATTTTTAATTGCATCACGAGCTAATAGCTGAGAATCAGTGGATGAAAAAATTACTTCAACACCTCCATCTTGAGCAGAGGCGGACTTATATGAAAGCTTATCTTTTTGAAGAATACCTTCAATCTGAGTTTTTAACTCCTCATAATCTACCGGTGTTTCAGCTAAAATTTGTACTACAGGATTTTCTGTATATAAATTAGGTATGGCGTATATGAACCCGATGATCGCAATAACAACAAGCATCAGGTTTTTCCATAGAGGATATTTATTATGCATGTTTCCGTGTCCCTATGACTAACTTAAAGAGATTTTAAAGTGCCTTTTGGCAGCACTGTGCTAACGGCGCCCTTTTGTAAACTGATTTCTACGCCATCTGCAATACTGACTTTAATATATTGTTCATTAAGGTTAACTACCTTAGCTAATATACCGCCAGAAGTAATAATTTCATCACCTTTCTTTAAACGGCTTATCAAATCACGATGTTCTTTTGCCTTTTTGTTTTGTGGTCTAATCAGCATAAAATAGAACAATACAAAAATAGCAGCGATCATAATGAGCGAAAAAGTTCCATCTGCTTGAGGTGATGCAGATGTGGCCGCTGCAGCCAATGCCTCACTAATAAAAAAACTCATACATATCTCCTAAAACTACAATTAATCAATCGCGTCACATCATATAGCGAATTAACCAGAAGGTAAATGAATCCAAGCGGAAAACCAAGCTAATTTTAAAGATCCTTTAGATTAGGCTTAAAAACTGCTTCGTAGCTAATCGTGGATCTTTAGCTTGAGTAATTGCAGAAATAAGTGCAATACCACTCACGCCCGTAGCTACAACTTCCGATGCACGTTCAAGACTTATCCCCCCTATTGCTACTAAAGGATAATGTAAAGTACGCTTCCAACGTCGTAACATCGCAATGCCTTGCGCCTCAAAAGTCATTTTTTTACTGGTGGTTGGATAAATTGGTCCTATTGCAATATAAGAAGGACAAATAGCATGAGCGCGTGCTACTTCATAGTAGCAATACGTACTAACTCCTAGTAACATTTCTTTATGTTGGATGGCCTTAAGATCGGCACTATCCAAATCTGATTGTCCTAAATGCACGGCTTCTGCACCCAGCTTTAATGCCAAATCCCAATAATCATTAATAAATAAAATTACATCATACTTTTTAGTCAAAGCGATACTGCGTTTTATCTCATCTTCAACTAGTTTTGTTCTTTCCTTAATCCGTAATTGTATTGTTTTTACGCCAAGCTGTACCAGAGTTTCTACCCATTTATAACTATCTACTATAGGATACAGCCCTAAATGAGGGCTAAGCTTAAAAGGCCGAGGAGCACTAAATAACGGAGTTGATGATAAATAAGGTAAATCAGCTTCATCTTCCGGGAAACCACCGTAGTAAAGAGTCGTTTGGGCTAGTCGTATTTCTTTGTTTG
>NZ_JBAQZB010000044.1:0-3941 GCF_049790535.1 Legionella sp. | reverse complement strand
AAATTTCTCTCAGTCTCTTCTTTTAGTGAACCTGACAATTATCTCTCTTTGGTGCAAACCATTGAAACACAAGCATCTATAAACCCAGAATATAAAAAAGTATTTTATGAATCTTTTGGACTCAATGTAGAGAATTTCGCTATTGAAAATGTGAATAAGATTCAGAATATTAATACACAACATGAGAATAATGAGTCGCTATTAGAAATAGTGAAACATCCCGATAAATATCCAGGAGTTAGCACAAAACTTGTGGGTTTTTTATTAAGACTTGAGAAACATGCGGAAATCGATGTTAATAATAACCCTACACTCGAATATTTGAAAATCCAAGACCCCTCAGATATTGAAGTAAAAATAGAGTTACTATTTAAGAAAAGTCGTACAGCTAAAGAATTTATTAATCTGTATATACGACCTCAAATTTCACATGGCTCATTAACTCAAAAACAAAAGCAATTTAGAGATGAATTAGTAAGAGAGCTTACACCAGAATTATTCCGCGAAATTAAAAATGAAATTCTAAGCCGAGTGTTTGCAGGAACACCTGAAATGATGAACTCAGAGCTGAATAAAATCGAAAAAGCTTTGGCAGAAATTCAACAAAATCATAAGCAGTTTGACAAACACATGGGTAAGCTTGCCTACATTCTTGATATGAATGATATCCATGTATATAACCCAGTGTTTCAAAGTAAAGCGTCTAAAATGCGCATTAAATATAAAGAAATATCAGAGGAATGTGATCTCATTATTGACCAATTACGTTATGATCGTCAGAGACTTAACGATTATTTAGATAATATTCCTTTGCCTCCTGAGCGTGATGGTGTTTTAGGACAAAAAGAAGTAATCGAACGTGTAAAAGAACTTCATAGAAATCTACAGAAACAAATAAACAAAATTGATAGGCAACTGGAATTTTATGAAGATGTAAATGCGAAAATAATGAATACTATCTTACCGTCAATTGCTGTAGGTACTAAAAACCCGCAAAAATATGCATACGAACCGGAATCAGTTGTAACTTATTTAATTGAACGGGACAAAGAAAAAGAAGAGGCACTTAAGTCTCGGTCCTCTTTTGAAAATCTGGAAAATGACATCCAGATAGAATATGATTTAGGGAAACCATCAAAAGAAAAAGAACAACTCGCTAAATTTGTATTGGAAGACGAACCTAGACCTAATCAAGTTCGTTGTTTCGATGTAACTTATAAGACACCGTCTAATGATATTAATGTAAAAGGACGCTTTATCTATGATAAAGTAAACCCCGGTGCGTTTGGTGCAACTGCTAAAGGAAATAAAGTATACGGACCTGATCCTGGAAAATACATCATTCGTAAATTCCCAATGCCAGAAGAGGGGGTAACGGCGGAGGAGCTTCGCGCCGCTAGAGTGAATTTTGCCATGACGGTAGCTACTCAGGTTCTTACGGGTATGGATGCTCCTCCTAGTAAAGATAATCCCATTAGATTGCGTAATGGTACTGTAGAAGAGTTACAATATATTTGGACAGCTTTTGCAATTTTAGGAGAAACAATTCCGAAAATGAAGTTTGGTACCGATGCACTTTTCGTGACCTCAAACAAATTTGATGCTAAAACGCAAAAAGGATTATGGGGTTACACTAGCGAGTCTCTTTACAAAAAATCATTTGCCGAAAGTAGTGCCGCAGTAAAAGTTTTTGTAGAGGATTTAAAAACACATACTAATGAACGTTATGATAATACAGGTGTTAGAAAAAGAGAAACTAAAGCAAAAGATGCAACGCAATTCTTTAAAGACGAACTTATTGCGACCAAAAAGGCAACCGAAGAGCGACAAAAAAACCAAGGAGTGTCAGCGGAACCTCCTTCTGCTACTTATAAACCTACAGAGTTTAAAAAATAAGGGAGATGATGTAATTGAATTGTAAGCAACTGGCCATAGGTGTATTTGACTCAGGAATGGGAGGGTTGACTGTATTACGTGCGTTGAAAGAATGTTTGCCGCATGAATCATTCATCTATTTGGGAGATACAGCACGTCTTCCTTATGGTACTAAAAGTCCTGATACGGTAAAACAGTATGCCATGCAGATGGCAAAATTGCTGGTGGAACGTCACATTAAGGCATTGGTGATTGCCTGTAATACAGCTACTACCGCAGCATTGCCGTATTTACAATCGATGTTACCCGATATACCAGTACTTGGCGTGGTTATACCAGGAGCAAATGCAGCGGTCGCTGCAACACAAAATCAACGTGTGGTCGTTTTAGCTACGGAAACGACTATTGCTTCTAAAGCATATCAGAAACTCATTGTGCAGCAATTGCCTCAAGCGGTAATCAATACGCGTGCTTGCAGTGTTTTAGTTGCTTTGGCAGAAGAGGGAATGACCAATAATCAAGTAGCGCGTGAAGCGTTAATTCATTATTTATCTGGTTTTAAAAATGAAGATACGGTTTTACTAGGATGCACGCATTTCCCAGTATTTAAGACTTTATTAGCCGATTTATTACCAAAAGGGGTGGTTATAGTTGATTCAGCTCATGCCACTGCACACTCATTGTATTCATTATTAAAGAAGAGAAACCTATTACATGAGAAGGCTATGGGTTTGGGTACAGTAAATTATTTAGTGACGGACTCAATAAAACGCTTTCAAGCTGTAGGGGAGATTTTTTTAGGTGAGTCGCTAGTAGGCAATGATATTGAACTAATTGATGTTTGCTAATTTTTCTTCATTCAGTAGGAAGTTACATTTACTGAATGATGGTTCGTGTAAAGCGTGTGATTCATAGACACTGGCAACAAAACACAATTAATAAAAAAACTTAAGCGGAAAAAGAAATTTAAGCGTTATAGTCGTCCTATTCCTGATGATCGTATCCAAATGAATACCTGCAAAATAGCACCAGGAATTTATTAATATACTGCTGTTGATGATTGTTCACGTTGGCTTGTGCTAGAGATTTATGAACGACGTACAGCAACTAATACATTACATTTTTTAGACTTGGTTCTTGAGCAATTCCCTTTTCCAATACAGCGTATTCAAACGGATAGAGGATTAGAGTTTTTTGCCGAGAAAGTTCAGCTAAAAATGATGGAATTAAGTATTAAATTTAGGCCCAATAAGCCAGCTTCCCCCATTTAAACGGAAAAGTAGAACAAGCTCAAAAAACGGATCTTGAAGCGTTTTATGCTATTACAAATTTATCTGACTTTGAAACACTAAGAGAAGAACTAGCACAATGGCAGTTTTTCTATAATTGGCAGCGTCCTCATGGCTCCTTAAAAGGAAAACCTCCCTAGTGCCTTAAAATATCCAAGGTATTATTAAGAATTCGCTACTTCACTTCAGTACACGATCGCTAAAATACCGTCCCTTACTGTTTCATAAGAATAAGTTTCAACTACGATAGGCAACATTACCGCATTAAAAATTGCCAAAGATAAACCATTAAAAAATTCTGCTGCAAAGAAAATAGAAATTGTAGTACCTATGGCAGTTAAAAACATCCAATTCGCTGCAAGAAAAATTGAAATCAGTATGAAAGGAAATCTATTATTACACTTATCAATGATCACTCCTACCGGAGCTTGTAAGAAAAGAAAAATAATTAGTACCGCTATTGGACTTATCAATCACACAGAGGGTTTGCCTTGTAGCGCAAACCCTCAAAGTGTAAATTTTTATTGAAATCAACAAGATAATAAAATAAGATGAAAAGGTTGTATGTTTTAGTCTTATTTAAAAAGCGCTGATAGAAGGAAGTCTCAGTTCCCCCTACCAGCTAAGCCATAATGTTTTACTTGAAGGAGTAAAAATCATGACCTACGTCATTATTATTCATTTTTGGAATAATTTTCAATGTTTATCTAGCCGAAAGGCCCTAGATTCGCCACCTTCAGGTTAATTTCAGACCAATTTGACTAATGCGCTGCTGTA
>NZ_JBAQZB010000043.1:0-3431 GCF_049790535.1 Legionella sp. | reverse complement strand
TGATGCATCAAATGTGGCTACGAAGTCTCCTGTTGCACACAAGAATCATTATGCCTAGAGGGGATGGTGTGTTTGACTACCAGCAGCTTCAGGAGCAGTTTAACGTCATGTTGCAATACGATGATGCGACGCACCTTAGTGATAATGTAGTATTTTGTGTTTATTATTTTTTCTTTATGCTAAAATAAAAAACGATCATTTCATGGGTAAGATAAAGAGGATATTTTCATGCATTATCAATTGACTAACCTTGACAAGAAATCAGGTTTAGAATTAGCCAAAGCCTTTGCTGCAATTCCTCCTGGCGTGACTACGCTTGATTTAAAAGCGAATCACCTTGACAAGAAATCAGGTTTAGAATTAGCCAAAGCCTTTGCTGTAATTCCTGCTGGCGTGACTACACTTGATTTGGGCAACAATGGCCTTTACAAGAAATCAGGAACTGAATTGGCCCAAGCCTTCACTTCAATTTCTGCTGGCGTGACCGCGCTGAATTTGAGCGCGAATGACCTTGGCAAGAAATCAGGTTCAGAATTAGCCCAAGCTTTTGCTGCAATTCCTCCTGGCGTGACCACACTTAATTTGATGGGGAATTTCCTTGGCTTCAATTCAGGTTCAGAATTAGCCCAAGCTTTTGCTGCAATTCCTGCTGGCGTGACCACGCTTGATTTGATGATGAATTTCCTTGGCTACAAATCAGGTTCAGCCCAAGCTTTTGCTGCAATTCCTGTTGGTGTGACCACGCTTGATTTGAGGATAAATAACCTTGGCAAGAAATCAGGTTCAGAATTAGCCCAAGTCTTTGCTGCGATTTCTGGCATGAAAGTAGTTTATGGAGACCATGAATTTATAAAAAAATACGACATTAATTACCTACTAGATAGTTATCTAAAAGAAAGAACAGCTATGACTAATTCCTCTGGGATAACAAAGGAATATTTTTACGGAAGCTTCTTTTCTACCTATCAAAAAAGTTTCACAGAAAAAAGAACTGCCGTTATTGCTTTAAAATCAGCGTTAAATGGAGATAATGTTAATTTAAGCGAACACTTATCAACATTAAGAAATGGTAAGTTGGGCAAAGAACTTCGAACACTTATTAAATCTGGCATGGGTAACGCCCTAGTTGGAAAAGAAGTGACTACTGTGAGTGACTTTGTTCAGGTTCTTCAAGAGAAAAATTCGAACGCTGCGCGCCAAGGAAGGCGGAGCGCCGAGTCAGGTAGTCCGCGATAGCTTGCGATTTACAGAGACAGCCCGCAGAGATGCGGAGTAAATCTTTTTGCAGTCGTTAAGTCATTGGAGCAAGCGTGCCGGAAACAGGACAGTCGCGGCCCTTAGCTTCGCGCGTTGGCGAGTCGATTTAGGGGACTGGAATGTCCCAGAATCTTTCACGAGGTAGCGCGACTCTTGAAGTTGGCTTTATTGGCTACAGTCATTTTAATAAATGAACATGATATCGATTCTGCATTTATAGAGTTCTGATAAAATGCTTGTGAAGATGATTTGTGGAGGATTTGGCTAATTAAAGGGGGACTTGTGAAAGAATTGAAAAAAATGGGATATTAAAACTCTCGAAGGTCAGCGAAAACTCTTACATATAGCGATGTTCTTCAATTAAGCTTTCATAAGGTATGTGTAGGCCCTTATGTAAATTTACAATTTGGTGCATGGTTAGACTGCGCTTTCTATTGAGGACGTCACTAACCCGGCTTCGAGGACCAAGAAAAGGTTCTAAGTCCTTTCGATTTAAATTCATTTGATCCATCAAAAAGAAAATAGCATCAACGGGATCAGATGGAGGCATAGAATGATTTTTGTTTTCATATGCTTCAACTAAAACTAAAAGAACATCGAGTTCATCTCCATCTGGGCTGTCTCCTTTAGCTCCCCAAAGCGCTTCAATACGTGATAAAGCCATTTTATAGTCATCATCGTTATGAATTGGTTTAATCATTTTATTCAATCTCCTCAGCATTTACTTGATCATATTCTTTGTGTGTACCCACAAATTTTATAAACATTGTTTGTCGTGGATAATCTATAGAACAAATAATGCGATAATCATTTCCTTTGATATTAAATACAACTCTGTCATTAGAAACGAATGATATATTTCGCAACATATTTTTAATATCTTGCGGTGTCCTCCAAGTTTGTTTGGAACAAAAATGGTACCATTCATTTAAAAAGGGCAGAGATTTTTCGTTCCCTGATTTTTCCCAGTAAGCTTTTAATTTAGTGATTTAATTGAGCGTTGCTTTATAATCCAAGTGAGACTTTCTATTTCTATAATGTTTTTCTCATTATTGAAATTTGCATTTATAAACCAAGTCTCAAAATGGTATCAACGTTCTGAGTGCACTTAAGTTAAATTGACGAGATTTTAAAAAATCAAGAATGTTACTTAGAGTATATGAGTGCTAAATATGAACTAGACTTTAGCCCTCATTAAGATAATTAAGCCATTCTTAGTCTATTTAAAAATTACTTATTATATAATTAACTGAGCCTGGTAAACGAATTTTTTCCACTGAATAATCACCTGAAATTGATGTATCAGTATGTTCGCAAATAAAGCTAGAATTATTTAGTGAAAATCGAATGGTCACTGTTTTACTTGGTAAACTGATTGTATGAAATACAAATTCACCAGCCATAGGAACATTCTTCGCGCTTGAATTGATTGTAAAAACCTGTGCTGTTTTGCTGTCAATTTTTTGTATACCGCCAGGTTGAAGCTCTGCACCATTTAGTTTTAAAGTAGTGATTAATAAGTTGTCTACTAAATTATTTTTTATTTTAAGTTCAAATCCATCGCAAGGAGATGCGGCAGAGACAACACTCGAGGAAAGCAACGAAGCAAGACAAGCTAATTTAATTTTATTCAAAATATAACCTTTTAAAGCTAAATATATTTTCGCGTGTAAATCACATTCTTTTATATTCAGTCAGTCACTTGTACTCCTATAAAATACTCCTGTCAAACATGATCTTGCCCTGATTTGTCGACCCCTTGTTAAATCAATTTCGTTTAGCAGGCGCAAAGAATCTGTGCAGCAGTTTGGTTTCGCGCCTACTCCATTTTTTTAAAGTTATTTATGTTTGGGATAGATAACAAGCCTTATCTATCACAAATAGGGTATAATGAAGAAAAAATCAAAAAGGGACCCTATGAATTTACTGGATGAGCAAAATTCAAAAAATAGAAAGTTTGTGATAGATAAGATTTTTCATCCTTTGGATGTTCATTTTGATACCAATTCCTTATCAGCTTGGCTGTCTTATTATTATTCAGTGCATGTGAAGGGTGCGCCTGAAAAAACCGAACAAGCAAAAAAGAAAGACTTGTCTAAATTCATTTATTTTTTCCAAACGGAAGTAGGGCATGATTTAATAGACAGTTGGACTCCAGCAGTGAGTAAACAATT
>NZ_JBAQZB010000042.1:0-7040 GCF_049790535.1 Legionella sp. | reverse complement strand
TCAACCTCAACCTCAACCTCAACCTCAACCTCAACCTCAACCTCAACCTCAACCTCAACCTCAACCTCAACCTCAACCTCAACCTCAACCTCAAACCATCAGTTTCAGTACTGCCCCCACCAATGCGGCAGTTGGTGGAGTAACGTACACACCCATGGTGATCTCGACTTCTGGCTTGCCAGTTACGATTACAGTAGATGCAAGCAATACCAGCATTTTCTCAATCAGCGGCGGTGTTGTATCTTTTCTTGCGCGCCGGTCACTAGTAGTGTTCTGGGTAAGATTTTCACCGAAGTCATTAGTAGTCCAGTCATAGGGGAGTTGATGATAAATTCACAATTGCAAGTCCGAGACCCAAAATAACACATCTACAGAACCTGCGACACTCCTGACAGGTCAGCTTAATTGCAACGCAGTCAATGATGGCGCTTGTGCTACTAATAATTTTAATCCAACGGGTTTAGTTGCTGCTTCTGTGTGTACAGCTGGCTCTCTCTTGGTGGAGTTCTACGGCGTCTTCAAGTGCGTGGTTTCAGGCCTTTTCAAATCAAAACGATGATAATCAGCAACTCGCGGAACAGTCTGCAATGATGAGTGTTGCATGTGTGCAGACATTAACTCCTTGATTCTTCACCCGTCACCCGGATGTTTAATTCACATGAACATCTGAGAAAAAGGTTGCTAGCACTTTTTGTCAATTACTCAAGTAGGTTGGATTCTTTAATGCATAGAACTGGCGCATTAAACATATAACCGCCATTACGAATAGTTATAATCAATAGGGGTTTTTTTGCATCTACTTCTATTTTTTGTCGTAAACGACTTATTTGGACATCAACTCGGCGATCTAAAGGATTTAAATCACTATTTTTAGTAATTTGTAATAAAGACTCTCTGTCTAATACATGTTGAGGTTGTTGTACAAAAGTAAGTAGTAAATCATATTCACCAGCGCTTAACGATAACTCCTGCTTATTATCTTCATTAAACACGCGTCTGGATGCTGGATAAAGCCGCCAATTATTAAATACGAAAATTTCTTTTTCCTGCTCAGGGTGTTGTTGTGCGCGCATAACACGTCGATTAATGGCACTGACACGTGCATGTAATTCTCTTGGATAAAGAGGATTAATAATAAAATCGTCGGCGCCTGCTTCAAGTACCTTAATACAGACTTCTTCATCCGCATGATCACCAATCACTAATAACGGTGCAGGATAGGTGGTATACAGTTGATGAATCGTTTGTAAATTATTTTTCAAAACAGACCAATGAATTAATAGTGCAAGCGGTATTCCAGCATGGGGATGAATAGGAGTTAATGTGTCTTGTTGCAGTATTGCTATATTAAATTGGGCAAAGTAATTTTTTAACTCGTCGTTTACCGGAGTCTTATCGATAAACAGCAGATAGCTGGAGTCGGACATAAGTTCAATCCTGCGTTTCTATGCGGCATGAGATGTTAATTTTGGCAAGATTATTGTCGACTTGCAATTATTTTCGATGCTAACGTACTAATGTTTCAGTCATTAAGTTGCTACAGGAGAATAAGAATGACTCACAATACAATACATGGATCGGTTGGTTCTTTAGAGATGATGAAACATGTCAGTAAATTGTCAGATCATCTAAAGCACCTTGTTGCTCAACCTTATCATGATTTATGGTTGAGCGCGTTAATTGATTTTTTGCGTCACCATAACCTCCACCATATATTTAGGCTTGATTTTCATCCAAATAAGCATGTTGTATCCTGATGGCTAATCAGTGGGTGAGTATATGGTATTAATATTATTATTATCCGAATAGGATCCAGCAAATTGGGCTTGTGGGTGAGTACGTGCGAACGGTCGAATCATAATGCTCAAAAGCTCAAGTGATGGATACCAAGGAGGATTATTAGTATTTGCATCGAGAGTAACAATCGCAGGTTTTGTATCGCTCACAGCAAATAAACAATATCCCTTATTTCTTGCTGAGCAACCTGTGGCAATTTTGTAGCCAGGGGTATTTAGTTTCATGCTAATGGATGAATAAGTATAATGAGGGATCGCGTTGTTGTTATATTTAATGATAAAGACGATACAGTGTAATTTTGACATGATAAGGGACCGTTGCCATTAAGGCATAAAGTGAGATTGATATTCGCAGGAGTCCCAGTTGCAGCAATATTAAAAAGTAAGCCTGATTGAAGGATTGTATGGTTTTGTTTTAATGCAGAAGAAAGATTAGGATCTGAGAAGTTCACAATCAATAAATTTATGAATGGGAAATCATTTGCGATTGAAGCACATAGGCGTTGTAGCCAAAACATTTATTCCCCTCAAGGTAATGGCAGAAATAACTCTTTATCATAAAATTGCTGCATTTGTTGATACATGTGTATGGCTGGAGTAGATTTAGCAAAGTCACTGTGCAAATTATCAATCCATAATCCGGTAGCAAGATTTTGAATTACCGCAATATAAGTCTTTTTATTAGGATAAAGAGCAAGAACCCAATCGCCGTTAATTATTCCATACAATTTTTGTTTTCTCACCGTGTTGATTTTATTTGACTTAATTTCAAGTTCGCCACTAATCGGATTGACATTATAAAAACGTTTACCAATTTCAATGGATTTTTGTTTGGAAAGTAATTGGTTAGGAAACATGCCACTTTCAATGAAAAAAAAACGTTTTGGTAAAGCAAACCGAGGATTAAGGAGAGATGATAATAAAGAAATACCATCCATTTTTTGTAATGTGTTTAAGTGAAGAAAATCAAGGATGGTTGGAGCCAGGTCAATTAATGCCACCCGTGTATTGACTTTAGAAGTTGGCGTTATAATTTTTCCGTTTTCATAAAGTCTAAACGCTAAGACACTGTGGTATTGCTTGGGGCTTAATATGTCTGAACCATGGCCGGCACTTTTATTCAATACGGTTGCTGTGTGCTGTTTCAGGTATTGTGCAAATTTGCTCGGATGTTTACCTACATAATTATGATAATTGGTTAATCTTGAGTTAGGGTAATATAATACTTCACCGTGATCACTCAATATAAGCAATAGGCTATTTTCAAAATAATTTCGTTGTTGCAAGTAATTGAAAAAAGATTGAAATTGTTTGTCTATTCTTTGTAAAGATTGTTGATAAAGTTCTTCACGCTTCTCAATACTGAATTCATTATGGACTTGCTCTGGTAACGATTTTGCCCAAGCATAAGGCCAATGTGGAAGGGTAAAGTGTGTTGCTAAAAAAACGGGAAAATGGTGTACTTCCTTAGAAAGCTCATTTTCAAGTTTTCTACTAAAAGTTTCTGGATAATAAGAAAAAAAACTGGCACGATTGCTGTAATTAAAGGGAAATAGCCAAGCACTGATGCGAAAATTAATTAATAAATTCCCCAAAGGAAAATCATTAAATGTTCCCAGTAGCATATCATTTACACCTGTTTTAGGACCAATAATTTTTTTAAATCCGTAGTCTTTATCAATATTATTAAATCGTCGATCATCTGTAGCAAAAATAGTGTCGTACCCATTTTTTTTTAAAAGCCATGCAATGCTTTCTTGGCTTTTAACCATGCTTCTAGCAACTAAATTTTCTTCTGCATAATGATGTTTCGTATATAAACCGGTTAAAATGCTTGTCCAGGCAGGGTAGGTTCTTGCCAATGGGCTAATGGCATTATTAAATTGGGTGCTGTTTTTAATTAATTGCGAAAAAAATGGCATATTTTGTGAATTGATGCTTTCTGGACTTAGTGAGTCAATACCTAAGATAATTACATTAGGTTTTGTGCTTGGTAGTGGTTTGATTATGCGGTTATTAAGGTTTAAAGCAAAGAAACAAAGTATGGGAAAAGTTATAAGCAGCGTATACATGCTTTGGCGATAACATAAACTATTAACTATTAAAAAACACAAAGCAGATCCTGAAATGAGCAATACAATCACTATGAGCAGGATAGGAATTGGTGGAGACAATAATTTGCTGAATATACTGAGTGGAAAATAGTACGCATTGGCACAAAGTATGACAGAAGCACACAAAAACCAAATAATAATTTGCCATTGATCCGGAGAAAAATGATGCCAGGGGCGTTTTAATATCCCCAGTAGTAAAATAGTTTGGAATAGAGACAAAAGTAAATAAAGGACAATATGGATGCCTATTGTAATCAGTATTTGTTGCCAAGCTATTTCTGGAAGAAATATTGAACGAACAAAACTTTTGTTTTGTACATACAACAAACTTGCTTGCAAGATAAAAAAATACAAATTAAATAGTAAAAAATAGATAAAATAGGAACATTTGCTTTGAGTTGGTTTCATACTGATTCAGCGGCAGGGCTATTTATATGCCAATTATAGATATAACTATCGATGTTGTTGATGTGTTTGAGCTGGCTTTGCAGCGGCTCTTTGGCAAATTGTAATAAATGAATGATTACATCGTGTTTAGTACCGCCAAAATCTTGTTCATACCAATCATAGAGTTTGGAGATAATAAGTCTTCCTTCAATAACACTAACTCCTCTATATGAATTAACATAGTTTGATGCCGCATTATTTAATTGTTCTTCCAGAATAGCGCCTTGATAGGCTTTACGATTTAAGTTAGGAGCGCCAATACTGGCATTGTTCAAGGTGTAGTGGGTGCGCGGATCATTCCAAATGGCTCGAATAATACGATTATTAATATCATCTAATGTTAAATAGGTATCTTTGATTTTAATCAAATTAGCACCCCATGGGCCTACACTGAATAAACCGTGAGAAATATTAACTTCTTGAATGCTGGAAACAGGATAATAATTTGCTATTGTTTGTACAGTAAGCGCATTGTAAACATTAATCCAATAGGCTAATTGTTCTACACGGTTGTAATTATTAATGTTAATTTGCGTCATGCTATTTAAATAATCTGTAAGCAGGTTTAAATCAATTTGGGTCATGTGTGCATAATCAACAAGATTAATATTTTCATCATTTGTAACTACACGACGGTTTAAAAATTGTTGCCATAAATGATGAGAAATGATTTCTTTCGATAGAGGGTTATTCACTTCCCATTGTGGCCATAAATTTTTATAAAAAGTGGCCTGTGCTAATCCTGTGATGAGAAGCATTGATAAGATAAGGTATTTATTGCGATGCATAGTTTTAAACATTAATCAAAGCTCTATTGCGCAGGGCATTACCAATCGTATTTCCATCTAAAAACTCTAATTCAGCGCCTGATGGAATTCCATGAGCTAGTTGGGTAATATTAATTGACTGTTCGCTGAGAAGCTGATGAATAAAATGAATGGTGGTTTGTCCTTCAATAGTTGGACTTAAAGCTAGAATTACTTCTCGAATTCCTTCCTCAATGATCAGAGCTTTAAGTTTGGGCAGCCCTATATCCTCTGGACCTAATCCATCAAGAGGCGATATTTTTCCCATGAGAACAAAATATTTACCTTGAAATGAGTTACTTTGTTCTATTGCTGAGACATCAGCAGGATTTTCTACCACACAAAGCAAAGAGGAGTCCCTATTTGGATTCTGGCATAGTGCACAAAAAATTTGTTCTGTATAATTCATACAGCGCTGACAATGAACAATATTGGTCATTGCTTTCTCTAGACACGAGGCGAGGTGAAGGCCTCGTTGTCTTTGATGTTGCAGTAAGTGAAACACCATCCGTTGGGCTGATTTGGGACCGACGCCTGGCAGGCAACGAAGTGCCTCGACCAAGCAATTTAACATATCCATTGTCAGGATTATTCCTTATTATCGCCCATTAAATCAGTTGGAATATTTAAACCTGCAGTTAACTGACTGATTTTTTCTTTAGAGGCTTTTTCAATTTTACGTACCGCATCGTTAATTGCTGCAGCAATTAAATCTTCCAACATTTCAACATCTTCTTCCATCATTGTTTGTTTGATTTTAACTTCGGTTGCATCATGACGCCCATTCATTTTAATGCTAACCATGCCACCACCAGCTTCACCAGTAACTACTAATTGGCTTAATTGCTGTTGCGCTTCTTGCATTCGTTGTTGCATTTTTTGCGCTTCTTTCATCAGGTTGCCAAGATTTTGATTCATATCCATCATAAAGCCTCAATTGTTTAGGGTTTAAGTAACCTCAACACGCCATAGGGTAAGGTTGAGGTATAGAGTTGCATATTATAAGTCATCTTTAAGCGGGACAATAGAATTTTTGACCAATTCTGCTGAAAATTCTTGCTTCAGCTGCTGAAACATCGGGTCATTATGCAATGCTGCTTCTGTTTTTTGTTGTGTATGTTGTGTTGCTTGTTCTTTTTGTTGTGCAGGAGATGATTGAACTGACTGGTCACTATTAAGAATAATTTTTATTGGGCCTTGGTAGTAACGCGCAAGGGCCGTTTCAATTCGTTTCAACAAAGTTGGGGTAAATAAAGATTGATATCCACGCGCAACCCGTAAGACAACATTGCGTCCTTCTCGGGAGAGCAATTCGGTATTTTCTATGGCATTAAGTGCTAAGCCAGTTAATTTTAAGTGGGGAATAATATCGGCCCAGCGTTGATTTTCATTCGCAATCACAGGTTTTTCTTCTTTTGGTACTGCATTTGTACTTATGTTTTCTTTAAGTACTTTTTCCAAAATATTTGTGCTCTCTTCTAAAGAATTTTCTTCCTTAGGCGAGGTGTATCCTTCTACGCATAGGGGAGGAGTTTCATTGATGTGAGAGAAAGAAAGAGTAGTTACATTCGGGGCAGGCCTGAACGTTAACATGCGCAACATCGTCATATTAAAACCTATGACTAAGGTAGGAGCTAAATGAATTTCTTCACGTCCTTTTAGAGCAATTTGATAAAAGAGCTGGATGTCTTCGGCTGAAAATTGTTGTGACACAGTTTTTATTTCAGCTGATGGGCTGAGTAGTGCATTATGATCACCGATATTTTGATATACCGTGATTTGATGAAAATAATTTAGTAATTCATCCAGAACATATTGAAAATGTCCTCCTTCTACCGCAATTTTTTCACTGATGATTAGTATCTGAGGAGGATTTT
>NZ_JBAQZB010000041.1:0-2427 GCF_049790535.1 Legionella sp. | reverse complement strand
GCTTGGCCAGTTCGTAATCACCTGCACCCAATAAAAACTCATAAATAGTGACTCGTTTCCACTCATCACCACCGGGTGTTACCACATTGCCTGCTTGAAGCAATAGAGATGGATTTTCATCGAGCAGAGCAAGTAGAGCCTTAACATCTTCTTGTCGTGCATACGCAGCATGATGTAATGCCTTTGCGATACCGCTATTGGGGTCTTGGCCGAAATCACTTATTTCTTGAATTAATTCGACGGGTAATGTAGAAAAAATGGTGTTCTCGCGATTACGCAACATGAGCACGACGTAAACTTGTTCGCGGGTTAGCATGGACTTAAAACCTCGTTGTGTTTCATGATTTATTCATACGATCAATAAAAAATGTTTTTGTTTATTAAATAATATACCAGGTCTCCCAATTAAGCGCATTTGGAATACATAAAAGAAATTATTTTTTTATTATAGAGGTCGCTCGTTTATGCTTTTTCCAATCTTTATCTTTTGAAGAGATCAAAGTTGCAGCCTCTTCAAAGAAATGATTAATTTCATCAATTCCAGCCCAAGAACAATACTCTTGTATATTTGTATAAATTTCTTTATCAATATCCAACTTAATTTTTTCTATTTCAGCAATTTTTTTTGCATTAATTAAAGCTATTTTATTTCTCTATTTTTGTTCTAAAAAGAAACATACTAAACAGAATACACTATAATACATAAACAAAACTTGGAGATACAATTATGGTCCGGAAGAAAATATCTACACTACCAACTTCAGATGGAAATTACCTGGTTGTGATTTCCAAATTGAATGTAGATATACTAAATCGAATGATTCATGGATATGTTTTAAACGGCCATCTTACCCACCTTTAAATATAAAAGCTTCCTGAGTTACCCAAATGAAGGCTCCGTTGCAAAAACGAAAAATAGCGTATACTAAAAGCCACATTACATTAACTTAAGCCTTCAATTGAACAAATAGTATATTAAAATCAATAATTCAATTAAGGATTATCCCATTTGAGGTAGAAGGATAATCCTTTAGGAAGGTAAGTCATCAAAAAATGGTGCCCATTAACTCATTTTTGCTAATGCTGCATCTATTCTTTTTTGTCTGGCTGCTCCAGCTTCGGCAAGGATAGCTATTGTTCTGGCATCATGTTTTTCATTAATGTTAGCAACTTGCTCCTGGAACATTGTATGTTGTTCAAAACGTGCTGTGAGCTTTTCGACTTCTTTGTCTCGATTAGCAGTTTTTCTATCAACTACTGCTTTGTGCCATGCTCTAAGTTTTGGGTTAGGCTGGTGAATTCCAAAAAGTAAAGAAGGGATTTGATTCTGACCAAGATCATCAAGATCATCAAGATCCTCCAAAGGCTGCCCGCCTGCTCGCTCCATGCGCTCAAATAAATCAGCATTATCTGTGTTAATGGCGTGTAAAATCGTGATGTCACGAATTAAAGTGAGCAGAGCCTTACATGTCTGAACTTGTTTTAAAGCGCCATCTATTTGTGATTGAGGCCTTCCTCTTTGAATCTTTTCGTTATGTATTTTTTCTGCATGTTTAAGTAGATCCGCGGCTAAAACATAAGTAAGTTTGTTATTACTTAAAATAAAACCTGAAACATCTTTTAGCGATTCGATCAGTGAGAAATCACCATCCACCAATGCTGCATCGAGTATGAATTGAGCGGCAGTTTGGTCGGAAGAGGCATAGCCCCAATTCATTGTTGGATGAGTTAAAACATGGGCAAGAAGTTCTGAGGACTCGATTTCTCGTGGATTCATCGCTACCTCAATCAGAGAGATGGGTAAGTTATACTCCGTATCCTCATCAATTGCATTGATTAAATCAGGATGGGTCTCAATCAGCCTTTGGACTTCTGGATAGTTTTTTGCATATAAATTTTTCCACAAAGCTGGTTCAAATGGTGCTGGCATAGTTTATTTCCCCCTGATATTCTTACAATAGATGAATAAAATTCATAAATTATATCACTAAATATGAAAATTTAATACTAAGATGTTAAATTTATAATCATTTATGGGCGTAGAGAATCAGAATAGGAAGAGATAATTGAATCCAGATTTTCAGTAAATTTTTTTAGTCCACGATGATTTTCCATTAAGGTATCCAAATTAGTTTTGAGTAATTCTATTTTCGAAACAGTAACTTGGTCTCTTACTGTAGGTGCAATTTCTTCGCATAATCGTTTTGAATCTATAATTAACTGCTTATCTTCTGCACTTAATCCATCAACTTTATTAAAAACATTGAATTTTTTCTGTAATAGGGGTATGCATTCCTCAAGTGTATCTTGATATTGAGTATCAAGCTCTACTGTTTGTTCTGCTTGGGATTGCTGTGATCTATTTAAATCAGGCTGTATTTCTCTTTGATTTTGCAATCCTTCTTCCCGATGAGCAAACATATGCCC
>NZ_JBAQZB010000040.1:0-3829 GCF_049790535.1 Legionella sp. | reverse complement strand
AAGAATCTTTTAATGCGAGTGATAAGCTGGTTTCTTTCTATTATATTTCTCAATTCGCATTTAGTTTTTTGGGCGCGTTGTTTATTTCTTTAATTACGAAAAAATATGTTATCAATGCATCTCAATCGCAATGGTTACGATTATCTTATGCTTTACCATTTCTAATAATTGCGACTCACCATTCCATTTATCTTTTTATTGGGATGGTCTCATTTTTAGAGTTCATTAATACCTTTTCCCTTCCAGTATGGCAAAGCTTTTTTCAAGACTGCGCTGAGGAGCCTTCTGACTGGCGATTAATCGCTACAGCCCGGAAAACGTATGTTTCTATTATTGGCGGTTTTGCTAGCTTAGTAGCTGGATTATTGCTCACGATTACTGATTATCAAAAAATATATCTCTTGGCCAGTATATGCTGTCTTTGTTCTGCTTTATGTTTTATCAAATTTTTACCAAGGATGAAATTGTCAAAATTATGATATTTGAATCTAACACACTGAATGAAATTGAATTAGGAATTCTGTACAGTCAATTATTATTGAACAGCAAGTTGCTTTCTTTAATTGAGAATCAAAGTATTACGGAACCTATAAAAATATTCAAAATGTCCAATGAAAATCTGGCTATTTTTCATCCTCAAAAAAATAGTTTATTTTTTTCTGCAACTACAAATCCAGAGAGAGCTTTAGAAATTTTTATTCATCTAAAAGCAAATTACATTGTTAAAATTATTGAAGGTGCAGATGAGTTAATCAATAAAATTGGCGATTATCTACACAGTTTAAGTGAAAAATACAGTAATACAAAAATGCTTTTAATGTCCAAAGAAATAAGTGAGCACATTACTTTAATTTCATCAGAGTTTGAATTTCTTCAAGGAGATGAGCTTAATGATTTTGGGGCACATGTACTTGTTGGTAAATTTTCAACTGAACGACTAAATACAACTCTTGATGAACCAGGGGCTAAAAAATTAGTTTTATCTTCTACAAGAGAATTTATGGGAATAAAAGTTGATGATGCAGTAGTAAGTGTTGCTGCTTGGATTAGGGAAGTGCAAGGTTATCGATGTCTTAGTTATGTTTATACCAATGAAAAATATAGAGGTCGTGGTTTTAGCCAATTATTATTATCAAAGTTATTAAATGATATTTGTGGTAAGTACAAAGGTGCATTTTTATTTGTAGATACATCAAATATTCCCGCATTGAATCTATACAGAAAATTTGGTTTTAAAGACGTAGGCTCATTATCACAAATGAAATTAAGTTAATGATGAGAATATGAATAATCTAAAGCAGATAAAAGATATTGATGTATTGGTTATTGGAGGAGGAAACGCCGGCCTTTGTGCCGCAATTTCTGCTATACATAAAACTCGAAATGTCGTAGTAATTGAAAAAGCAAGTTATAAAGAGCGTGGAGGAAATAGTTCTCTTACGATGAATTTTAGATTTGCACATTCTAAAATTAATAACCTATTAGCATTCTTAGATTTAGCTGAAATTACAGAAGGGCAATTAGCTCGTTTAAAAAAATATTATTTAGCTTACCCAGAAGATAAATTTTATAATGATTTAATGGACGTTTCAGATAATCGTGCCCACTCTGAATTATCTTCTATTCTTGTGAAAAACTCATATGAAACTGCCCGCTGGTTACATAACTTAGGCCATAAATGGGAAATAAAACCTCGAATAGTGGCTGGTAGTTTACCTATTAGAATAATGGGTGGTGGTAGAGAACTACAAAATATTAATTTTTCTTTAGCAGAACGTAAGGGAGTTCATGTAATTTATGAGTGTGAACTTACAGATTTAATTGCTTGTGATAATCATATTAAAGAGGTACAAGTATTATACAAGAATGAGCAAATTAGAATTCAAGCAAAAACAATTATTCTTGCCTGTGGAAGCTATGAAGCCAACTCTTTAATGAGAAAGAAATATCTAGGTCCTCATTGGGAACATGCAGCTCTTAGGGGGGTACCATTTAACACGGGCCAAGGAATAACGTCGGCTGCTAACATTGGGGCTCGTTTATATGGAGATTATGCCGAATGTCATGCAACACCACAGTATAGCCATTTAAAGCCCTATATGCTTCCAGGTGAAAATGAGGAAAGTCAAAATAACTCGAGGTATGCTTTTAATTATGGTGTCACTGTTAATACCCAGGGCAAACGATTTTTTGATGAGGGTGAACATCTCTCCAATTTTATTTATGCAAAACTTGGAAGGAAAATTATTGAGCAACCAGGACAAATAGCGTATCAGATTTTTGATCAAAAAACCGCAAGATTTTTGGACAAAAATTATTTTGATAATGGAAATTATGCAGAAGAAAATACATTGGTTGAGCTAGGTAAAGCTCTTGGTATTGATTATGTTGAATTTGAAAAAAATATTGAGTGTTTTAATCAATCAATAACTCCACAACAAATTAATTTGAGTAGGTTAGATGGAGTAAGTACTACCAATCTTTTTCCGCCAAAAAGTAATTGGGCTGTTACTATTAATAAGCCACCCTTTTTTGGTTTTCCTGTAAAAGCAGGGATTACATTTACTTACGGTGGGTTAAAAATTAATAAAGATACTCAAGTGATTAGAAAAGATAATATCCCTTTCCAGAATTTATTTGCGTGCGGAGAAATTATAGGTGGCTTATTTTGGGGGAATTATGCAGGAGGTAGTGGCCTAATGGCGGGATCAGTATTTGGAAAAATCGCAGGGGAGGCTGCTGCTAAATGTGTTTTAGATTACCAAAATTAAGGAGCTTATGTGACTTATAATACTTCTATATCTTACAAGACCATTTTTTCTCAAAAAGCACACTTCTATAAACATGCTAGACCAAGTTATCCTGCCCCTGTTTTTGAGTATTTAGCGAATCTATTAAAGCCCGGATCAAAAATTGTTGAGTTTGGATGTGGTACAGGTATCTTTACTAAAGACTTATTAAAGTATGATTATGAAATTTATGCAGTAGATCCTTGTGCTGAAATGCTTGCAGAATGCAAGGTAGAATTAAATAACAATAATAAAGTAACTTTCATAGAGTCTAGTGCCGAAGATGTTATTTTAAAAAAAGGAAGTATTGATGCTTTTGTTTTTCCCCAGTCATTACATTGGATGGACATAGAGAAAATAAAAGAAATTATTGCTAATGCGGCTAATTACAATTCTCAGATAATTACCGTGTGGAATTCTCGTGACGATTCCGATACAAGCTGTTCAAAAGAATATAATCAAATTATCCATAACTACAAAAAAAGACATCCCCTTTCGATTCACGTAGAAACCGATTCCTACATATTACTTAATAGGTTATATGGCGAAGGTAACTATAAAATATTCAAATGCCGCCATACTCATCAATTAACCCAGCAAGGCGTAGAGTATTTATTTTTGTCTACCTCTGACATCGATCTAAATGCTTTTGAGTTAAGTGCAAAACAGGAACTTAACTCTTGGTTTAATGAATATCAAGTTAATGGTTATGCCCCTATACGGTATGAATGCTTTATGTCAGTGTCCCGAAATCAATAATAGATGAAGATGAGTTTAGATATACCATTTTCTTATTCATTCATAGCTTTTCGTAATTGTTCAAATCAGGTATCATACTCCACGTTGGGTAAGATCTTGGGCAAGATTCGAGTCCTCATTATTTATATTATTTAAAATCAACAAGTTGCAATCAGGTTCGATTCCGGCCCTGGGCACCAATTCATGATTTTGTAATCATCCTTAATCGCTTTCCATTGCAATAGATACAGCGGACCACACGATTATAAGTTACTTGAATGTAAACAGGATTGTTTCCTGTC
>NZ_JBAQZB010000039.1:0-43718 GCF_049790535.1 Legionella sp. | reverse complement strand
ATTTTGAAATGATTTCCACTGTATCACCACATGTATTCTCGTATTTATCAAAGAAGATGGTTCTGCTAATATTGGCAGTTACTGTATTGAAACCTACATCACTAATATTTTTGTTACCGGTAAGATCAAGGAACTTTAGTGTAGTATTGGTAGCCAGTTTTAATGCGCCAGTATCACTTATAGTGTTATAGCTGAGATCAAGGTCTTCTATGGTGGTGTTGGCAGTTAATGCTTCTGCACCCGTGTCACCAATTTTGTTATTGCTAAGGTGAAGTCTTTTTAGCGTGGAGTTAAGAGCTAACGCGCTTGCACCTAAACAACTAATTTGGTTATTACCGAGATTAAGGGTAGACAAGGTGGTACTGAGAGTCAGCGCGTTTACGCCTATATCACCAATTCCAGTATCTCGAGCATCTAAGCTGGACAGAGTGGTATTGCGCCAAGCTATCTTTATTGCTCCTGCATCACCAATTGGGTTATGGCTGATATCAAGATCAGTTAGTGTAGTGTTGACAACTAGTTCGTCTAAACGAGCATCACTAATTTTGTTATAGCTGAGATCAAGTTTTTTAATACTCGGAAATTCTTTTAACATTAAACAGATTGAAGGAATATGATCATCAGTTAAGTTCTGATTTCTTAATATTATGAGGTTTTTAGATTCTATTTTGAGAATTTGTATCATCTTATTAGGTTATGTTTTGCAGACCACAATGATACAATCAAAAAAAGTTAAAGACAATTGATATAATCGGTCATCTAGTTGGCATTTGTTTCCGTTATGAAATTTGATAGTGCTTCATAACGCACTGTTTTGGTATCAGCATCTTGCTTTGTTAACATTTTAATGAGTTGATCATTATCTCTCAAAGTATTTACCCATTCTTTAAGTTGGGAGATTGGCCATTTGTATTTGCGGGATTTATTATTATTAATTAATTCTTTTACAATAAGTACCTTAGGTAATTTAAAAGATAAAATTTCTTCATTTAAAATAAGTATGGCTAAAAATATCCGAAGTGAATCAAATGAGGGGCAAAAGTCGCCGCTGCGATGGTTAATGCTTCTCAGAACTTTGCATGTAGAATTTTTAAATTTTATATTTCCTGCCGTGAGGCACTGCGCTTCTTCTATTGAATCTCCTGTCATTTGAAAATGTTTCGGTGCAGCGACACCAACTCGAGTTTCGCGGGCAAACCACGCGGTATATGACTTGTCAACCAAATAGCGTAAAACAGGATGCTCTTTTTTTGAACGAATTTCAGCTAGTAATTTTTCTAAAGTGGACAATGATTCAATAGAATAAGTAGCTGCGCCATGCTGAACCTGCATCTTGCCTGCTGTAAAACTAATTGTAGGATCAAGAGGTGCAGAGAAAAACTCTTTGTTTAATTTTGAGCAGCCTAGCATAGAAAATTTCTTTATATTAATAAAGTTCATCAATGTGAAATACATCGATAATGTGTTATTAATCAACAAACTGATAATAAACTTCATTTTCCTTAACCATCCCGAGTTCATGACGTGCTTGTTCTTCTAAGGCTTGCTCCCCACTTTTAAGCTCTTTTATATCTGCTTCCAGAGCTTTATTGCGGGCGATCAATTTATTGTTTTCCTGTTCATGTTCAACCAATTTTTTTTGCAAAGATACCCATTGAATTAAATTTCCATCTCCCAACCATAATTTATGTTGTAAAACAACCAAGATGATAATCAAAATAATAAATATGGGGCGCATAGATTTTGCTTATTAATTAGATATCCAAGACATTATTGTATTACTTTATTGCAATTAGGAGCAACAGCTGTTGCTAGTATTCTAGCATTTTTATGATCAAGGGAAATCAACAATTTTACGCAAAATATTAAGCTCATCTTTTAATTTTTTTATTTCTTCCAATAATTCAATGGCAAGAACCACGCCAGGCAAATTAATACCCAAATCTTGATGTAAGCGAAAAGCAGATTCAATGTGATGTAGTTCGTTTTGATTTAATTTAAGTTGTTCAATTTCAGTTGATTGATTAGCAAATAAGCCTTGTTCCATCATTTCCATCAACAATTTTTCAGGTATGTTGTATTTATGGCATACTTCGGTATATGTCTTTGTTTCTGATTCTTCAATAAGTATACCGATTAGAATATTATCTTTGTTCATCCTTATACTCCCAGCTTATGGCGTGGGTTAAAAGGCATTTCTTCCGCCATTTTTTTATATAGGTGAGTAGCCGTATCTGAAGTTGCAGGCGGCGTCATAATTTTTAATAATACATATTGATTACCTGAAGGGGCACCAGGTAAGCCACGATTCTTCAATCTTAATTTTTGCCCACTCTGAGAACCCGGTGGAATTTTTAAATCAATTTTTCCTGCTAAAGTAGGGACGATCACTGTGGTACCTAATGCTGCTTCCCAAGGAGTAATTGGCAGCGTAAGGTAGATGTCATTATCCATAACATCAAAAAGTGGGTGTTTATCCACATTTACAGTAAGATAAATGTCGCCTCGTGGGCCATCATTAAATCCATGGGCTCCTTGCCCAGCTAAACGAATTTGTTGGCCTGATTTAACTCCAGCAGGAATTTTTACTTTTAAGGTTTGGGTGCTCGTTTTTGAATTTTTCTGAGCAGGAATTTGAATGCTTCTTGTGGTTCCATTAAATGCCTCCTCTAGACTAATATTAATTTTTCCTTGATAATCTTGTCCTGCCATAGGTTGTTGTCGGTGACGTGAGTGGCCGAATAAAGATTCAAAAAAATCATCATTAAATGGCGTGCCTTGACTTTGGTAAGGACCAGAATGTTCCGTATGCCAAGTAGATTGTTGTTGACCTTGAGCATTGAATTTTTGATTTTTGAGATACTGATCGTATTCGGCTCGTTTTATGGGATCTTTTAAAACTTCATAGGCTTCACCCATTTCTTTAAAGCGTTCTTCAGCATTCGTTTCTTTGCTGATATCTGGGTGATATTTGCGAGCCAATCTTCGATAAGCTAGTTTAATGTCTTTTTCAGTTGCCTCTGGGCTTAATCCCATGATTTTATAATAATCTTTATTCATTTTTTATACTCTTAGCAGGTCCTATTTTTGTAATACATAATCCCCTGGTGCATCGGGTAGTTTTTTATTAAGAAGAGGTGATTTAATTTGTCTTGGACTTGATTGTTTAACGAGCCATTTATGCCATGCAAGCCACCAAGAACCTGTTTTTTTCTCTGCTTCTGAGAGCCAGGTCATAGGATCAAGGTACGATGAATCTTTTTTACGTTCACGAATATGGTAACTGCGATCTTTATGGCCTGGTTCACTAACTATTCCAGCGTTATGCCCACCATTTGTTAGAACAAAGGTAATATCGCTGTTAATTAATAAGTGGGTTTTATAAACTGATTTCCACGGAGCCACGTGATCTTTCTCTGTACTGACTACAAAAGCAGGTAACTGAATATTTTCTGCTACGATATGTTTTCCTTCTATGGTAAATCGTCCTTCAGCAAAATCATTATTAAGGAATAATTTTTCTAAATATTCACTGTGCATTTTATAAGGCATGCGAGTAGCATCGGCATTCCATGCAAGTAAGGCAATCATTCCTCGTTGTGTTCCGTGCATGTAGTCTTGTACCATCTTAGACCAGATTAGATCGTAAGAACGAAGCATTTGAAATGTACCCGCCATTTGTTTAGTATCTAAATACCCTTGCTCCCACATCATGCTTTTTAGAAATGAAACTTCGCTTTTGGTTATAAATAGTAATAATTCTCCTGCTTCAGTAAAATCGCCTTGGGCTGCTAGTAAGGAAAGGGTTTTAATGCGGTGATCATTATTTTTTGCCATCGTAGCCGCAGTGATCATCGCCAAGGTTCCTCCGAGGCAATAACCCATTAAATGAATTTTTGTCTTGGGGCGTGCTCGAGAGACCGCATCAATTGCGGCCATGGCACCTAGTCTGTAGTAATCTTCAAGTCCAAGATTTCTATCTTTAGAACCAGGGTTTAACCAGGATATAATAAATACGGTATGACCTTGTTGTGTAAGCCAATTAACCAAAGAATTGTTAGGCAAAAGATCCAGAATGTAATATTTCATAATCCAGGCTGGGAGCATTAAAATGGGTTCTTTATAAACATTTTTGGTTTGAGCCTCATATTGGATCAGTTCGATTAAATGATTTTTAAAGATAACTTTTCCTTTAGTGATTGCTACCTGTTTACCAGGAATAAAATGTTCGACACCAGCTGGCGGAGAACCTGTAAGTTTTTCAACTATATCCTGAATTGCTAATTCAGTTCCGCGGATTAGATTTTGTCCATTGGAACGCATAGTTTCTTTAAATAAGTCAGGATTGGTTAAAACGAAATTAGAGGGAGACAATGCGTCGAGTAATTGTCTTATTCTAAATGAGACGATTCGTTGAACGGGTACAGGTAAGCCTGGTATTTCACGGGTTGCTTTTAAACACCAGCGTTCAATTTGCAGAAATTGTTCAGCCCAGAGTCGCCAAGGATAAACACTCCAGTTTTCAGTATGAAAACGAACATCGTTACCCTCTGCTGGTTTCTCGTTATTTATCAAACTACTTAGATAATTAGGAAAGTGCATTAGCGGATACAACCCCAGTTTCAGAATCGTCCCTGGCGCTTGTAAGAGCTGAGCTCCCCAAGAAAAATAAGCAGTTCCTACAGAGGCAGGACTAATACTTGCAGTAAGTTTTCCTACGTTAGCTTGATATGTTTTATCAATAAATTCAAACAGATTATTCAATTCGTAAGAGCTATCATCGTTACATTTTTGTAGTGTAAATTCAATTTGATTATTTTTTTTTCGAGTCGTTGACCTATTTTTTTTAGCAGTAACAGTTTTTGCCATCTTAACCATGGTGTCTGTCTCATTGCAATTATTTTATAAAGTAAGTATAGGATATTAATCAGAGTTATGAAAAAACTGTTCATCAAGCATTGAGGAATAGTGCGCCTCTTTGCAGTTGATTTCAGTAGATGTTTTTGTAGAAAAACATCATGTGTCCATATTTAATATTATTGTCATCACTCATGGATCAGAGTATGATTAATTCATAAAAACGACTCCAAGCTTTAAATTCACATTAATACCTAATGAAGCCAGCAGGTGAAATGTCAAATAGATCTTAAGCTTTTATATATATTGGAGATTTTTTCATGCAAAAGTATTGGTTAAATATATTCATTGTAGGTATTGCAAGTTTTTTTCTGTTATTAGCAGGATGTCAGTCAAATTCAGGCCACCTTGGCGGTTTGTTTAGTAGTCCATTTAGTAATCATTCTTTTGAGTCTCCGATGAATTTGTCTCAAGTTGTGCAGGAAGCATTAATGCGTAACGATGAGCTTGCAATTATCCCTATCCATGTGGAAACAATACAAAACACTGTTATTTTATCAGGTTATGTAAAAAAAATTCGTCAAAGCGATACGGCAGAGCAAATTGCTCGTCAGGTTCCTGGTGTGCAATCTGTTGAAAACCGTATTATTGTTCGCCCATAAATAATTGATTTATCCCTGACGTGTGCAGACATATATATTAGTTCATGGTGTTACTTATGCATTTGTTCTTTTGATTTAGTTTATAAATAAAAATTTTGATATAAATGGCCCATATTGTACTATATTTATACAATAGGTTAAGTGTAGTTATTGTATTATATGGAGAATAAAATGGCTGACCTAATTCATAATGTTTTGCCTAGACCTCGACGCGAAATTGTTTATATCCATCCTGAAGAATCGATAAGAAAATGTATTGATCTGATGAATGATCTTGATATAGGTGCATTGGTTGTAGTGGATAAACATAATAAACTTATTGGTATGGTCAGTGAGCGCGATATAGTTCGTTCCTGTTTGCATCAATGCGTTAATATGTCGACAGGAAAGGCTGCTGATGTTGTCTATAAAGAAGTTACTATTCTTAGTCCCAACGATGTAGTAGAAAAAGCTATGCAGGCTATGACCGAGACTAAAAGAAGACATATTTTGATTCGGGATGAGAATAATGAATTCATAGCTATTTTATCTATTGGTGATTTGCTTTTTCATTTATTAGAAGATAAAGCCAGAATGATAGAACATTTGGAAAATTACATTCAAACCTATTAATAGAACGATTACGGATGTTATAGTATTGTTTTTAATTAAGATCATGCCTAATGAAAACAGTATATCGATTGTTCCTCTTATTCTTTCTATTTAGTACTAATGTATGGTCGGGTGAGGGAATGTCACCTTGGTATACAATGAGTGCGGATAAAAAAGTAACACTTGAAATAGAAATGTTTCTTTCGTCAACTTGCCCCCATTGTCATAAAGCAGAAGCTTTTTTTCGTGATCTAGCAATACAACATCCTGAGTTACATATCAAACGAAACATCATCAATGAAGATAAAAATGCCTTGCTTCGCTTTAATGAATTATTAAGTGAACAGCATATGGATGATTTTTCAGTTCCTTCCATCTATTTTTGTGAATCACGTTGGATTGGTTTTGCCTCTGCTGAGACAACCGGCAAAGACCTTTTACATGCAATTAATTATTGCAAACAGCAAATTGAAATAAATGGCACATTGACATTAGCCACAGTCGATACATTAAGGCATTGGGCTAATGCCAATAAATTTGATTCAGGAATGGTAAAACATCCATCAGTTTTAACTTACATCGTAACCATTGCTATAACCGATGCTTTTGCTCCATGCGCATTTTTTTGTTTCGCTGGCTTTTTGGCTTTTCTTTTTGTGGGTGAGAAGAAAGAAAAAAAAATCATTGCAGGTTTATTGTTTATCACGTCAGTAGTAATGACACATTATTTACAACAAACCCACACCAGTTTTTTTTATCAAATGCTTCCGTGGTTGCGAATTCCTGTTGCCTTGGTGGGTATACTGGCAGTTTATTTTGTGGTGCAACATTATAAAAAGCAAACCAATCAGGCTTTGTATTTTTCCTTAGCATTTTTATTCGGACTAATGATCATGGCTTATCAACAAACTTGCGTGATGAATTGGGCTTATATTTTTGAACAATGGTTGAACAATTTACCTGTTACTAAGGTTGAAGCTGCTTTTTATCGATTACTTTATCAATTTTTATACGTTATGCCATTATTATTAATACTTATTCTTTATTTAATGATGCTTTCGCTAAAACGTTTTGCCGCATGGCAACCGAGATTAATCAATTGGGGCTTGTTATTTATTTTGGCTATTGCCTTATGCTTTATTGCTTATCCAATGCTTCTATCTTATTTGGTTGTATCTGTATTTACTATAATAATATTGGTCATTTGCGCCCGTTTTTTAAATTTGACTTGATCTCGAACTGATGATTTGGGATCATTATTCTTCTTCTTTGTTCAGGTGAGAAACATGAGTAAGTTCATTGATATTCCTGTGGTTGTGGAAAGCGGGAAAAAATATAAAACATCTCATGGTGTAACAGCAATTAAAGATGGGGTGAAATCAAGAGCGCATGTTCAAGAGTATTTACCTAAACCTAAATGGTTGCGTGTTGTTAATCAAACTACGCCAGCCTACGATCATGTCAAAAAACAGGTGCAAAGCCATCATTTAGCTACGGTCTGTGAAGAAGCAAAATGTCCCAATATTTCTGAGTGTTGGTCACATGGAACCGCAACCATTATGTTAATGGGCGCAGTATGTACTCGTGCCTGTCGTTTTTGTGCGGTGGATACTGGTAATCCTCAGGGTTGGCTGGATGAGCAAGAGCCAGAAAATACCGCAAATACTGTAGCATTAATGAATCTCGATTATGTGGTTTTAACTTCAGTAAATCGCGATGATTTACCTGATGGTGGTGCAAATCATTATGCGCAAACGATTCGAGCGATTAAACGGCGCTCACCAAAAACTAAAATAGAAGCGTTAACGCCCGATTTTCAAGGTGTTGAGCGTGATATTGCGGTCTTATTAGATAGTGGGGTGGATGTCTTTGCGCAAAATGTGGAAACAGTTGAGCGTTTAACTCATCCTGTACGCGATAACAGAGCCGGCTATTTACAAACTTTAAATGTCCTTTCCTATGCGAAACGTTATCGATCGGATGTATTAACTAAGACCAGTTTAATGTTAGGTTTAGGGGAGACAGATGAAGAGGTTATTCAGACTATGGACGATTTACGAGCTCATAATGTTGATATTCTGACTTTAGGACAATATTTACAGCCTACTAAAAACCATTTACCCATCGTCCGTTATGTAACTCCAGAAGCGTTTGTTGAATTAAGACAAATTGGTTTGAAAAAAGGGTTTTTTGAAGTAGCGTCAGGTCCCTTAGTGCGTTCTAGCTACCGTGCTGATCGAGTATTTAAAAGGGATAATTTAGGTTTGGAAGGATAAAAAAATATAGACGCAACATTTACGAGTAAGTGCAATGTTGGTCTAATGCAATTTTAAGCTAAAATAATACCTCGATTCCCCATTATTTTTTGTAAAAAATAAGCGACAAGAAACATTATGGCGCCTAATATCAAGGCGCTTGTTCCCAAGATTAAATAATAATTTTTATAATAAGGTAAGCTATCTACAGCGGAATAAACGGTAATGGGGATAGCAACCCAGCCAGCCATTCTACCGGATATTGCATGTGCCAGAGAGCTGGCGAGATACCAGACCCCCATAGCAAAAGCGATGGATTTTTGATCGCAATAAAGTCCTATCATGCTTAAACCAATAGCACTGACCCATAGTTCCGCAATGGAGATCAGGATGTAGGTTAAGGCAATATAATTTCCATTAACTATACCATCAATTGCCCTATTGGCAGCAAAAGTCATTACTAAAAGTGCAATACCTGAAAGAAAAACACCAGCAGCAAATTGATAGGGAATAGTAAAGCGTGGCACTAATTTATAAAAGCGTGGAAGTTGACTCCCAATGGTTAAAATTAAAATAGGATTTAGTATTTGATAATGAGCTGGCGAAACAGTTAAACCCCATAAATTATGATCAGAATTATTTTTTGCGAATAAAACCAAAGTACTATTCATTTGATTGTATATTACAAAAAATACTATTGCTTCAATGATCAATAATAAAGCTATCATTTGTTTATCGCGTGCTACTCCCGTTAGAATTACTGTTTTTTTAAAAAACCATAATATTCCGACACCGCAACCCAATGCAATTAAAGAGCCGGCAACATAAATATGAGAATAGGCATATAAAGTGAGTAAATAAAGTGTGCTAATGTAAGCAATCAAACGAAGCGTGCCTTGCGATGAAAGTTTGGATAAATCTTTACCCCAAACAACGGTATCATAAATTGTGTAACGTCTGGCAAAATTTAGGGCAGCAATGGATTTACCTATAAACGCCATGGTTAATATGGAAAGTGGGCCGAAACGGCTTTCCAGTAATGCTGGAGCAATTAAAGTAGCTAATAAGGCCCCCACATTGATTGCAATGTAATAATAGGTCATTGCTGATTTTGCTTTAATGGCATCGTCTGAGTAAATATGTGAAACCATACTTGAAGATGTACCCATTAATAATGAGTTAGTGGCTGGTAGGAATGCATATGCAGCAAGAAATAATTGATCACCTAAAGAATTTACAGTGTAGCCGCTGATCATAATCAGCAAATAAGCCGCTGCTAACATCAGGCTACCCAGAAGTATGGATCTTCTAATTCCCACGATGGTATCGGCCATATAACCACCTAACATAGGCATTAAATAGCCTGTGGCATGAGCTACGCCGATAAATGCATAAGCTTTAGCTTGACTATATCCCAAGCCTTGAGCCCATAATGGACGAGTTAAAAATAAAACAAGAATTGTATTGAGTGCGTAAACAGAAAATTGACTCCAAAAGATAATAAATATAATGTTATTTGTTTGTTTTTGTCGAAGATCTAATTCAGGTAAGTAATTTTTAACTGCTTGAGAAATCATTTCCCACCCCATCCTTTAGATATTTAGTAGAAGCTAAGGCTTCGCGACAGCGCTAAAGCACTTTTCAGCTACAGATTTCTTGAGTGTAAACCCACTTATTAGATTATCACTTCTTTGCAAGAACTACATCAATTATATGAGTATCATGATAAGGGAACGTGAAAATTTTACTGAAAAGACGTTTAAGGCGTTGAATTAAAAAATTTTTTGGCAACATACGTATTGATAAAGTGTTAAGAAACCAAGTCCCTTCGATTCCAAAATGGGTAAGTTCGTCAATAGTATGAATGGTAATAGGTACTTCCAAACGTTGATGAGCAATTACTTCAAATCGGTGTTGTTTAAATGTCCGCATTAACTCATCATTATTTGCTGCCACGCTTGTATTTTTCACAATAGATTTATAATAATGACCTACAACGCTGCTTAATATAGAGTCTTGAGAAATAAATTCTGCGAGTTGTTGTTGTGCTACGGGAAATGAATCATAAGTGGTGGTTATCATCGAAAAATGACCATTAGCTCGCGTAAGTAACTTTGCTTCATTAAATAATACATTAATAGGAATGTAGGCATTAATGAAATGAGCCAGTATTAAATTCTGACTGTGTGGTGGTAAGAATTTACTTGCTTGGGCAGCGCTGCATTCGATAGTGACTAGAGACAGGTTTTTTTTGGCTTGTCGTAACATTTCTGAAGAAACATCAATACCAGTAAACTCTGCTTGAGGCATTGTCTTTTGTAACTTTTGTAAAAAAGCCCCATCGCCCACACCAAGATCAAGGATCTTATAATGCGGTTTCATGCCTAAGTAAAACTTCTGCATCTGTGCGATTGCCACTTGATGACTCTTACTAATTGCTCCAAAGCGATTGGCTGTGGTGTAATTTTCAGCGATTTCGTTGTACATGGCCTTCAAGGACATGCAAAATTCCAATTTTAAACAATTTCACTAAGTATATCCTTAAATCAGGGGAATTGGCGACTAGTGTCTGTCAAAAAAATTCTTGTTATTTTTCTTGTAATTATTCATTATGGTGGTATAGAGTTCTAAATTTTAAAAATTCGCTATCAGGTTACATGTATGTCGAAAATATTAGTTACCGGGGCAACGGGATTTGTAGGTAAACATCTGGTGCCTGAACTTATCTCAGCAGGACATGAAGTGCGATGTGTGGTATCAAAAAACGTTAATTGGTTAAATACAGAGCAGGTTGTGGTGGATAAATTAGAATGTGATCCTAATTGGGCTGAAGCCCTTTCTGGCATAGAGGTCGTTATCCATTTGGCAGCCAGAGTACATGTCATGAAAGAAAAATCAAAGTCTGTTCTTGAGGAATACTGTAAAATAAACAGTATTGCAACAAAAAAACTTGCTGAACAGGCTGCAAAACATCAGGTTAAACGTTTTATCTTTTTAAGTTCAATTAAGGTAAATGGTGAGTTTACCTTAAAAGATATGCCCTTTACTGAAGAAAGCATTACTCAGCCTGAAGATCTCTATGGCCAGAGTAAGCTTGATGCGGAGTACCATCTACAAGCAATTAGCCAGCATACGGGCTTGGAAGTAGTAATTATTAGGCCTCCTTTGATCTATGGACCACATGTTAAAGCTAATTTTTTAAAAATGTTACAACTAGTAAAAAAAGGATTACCGTTGCCTTTCGGTAAAGTACAAAATGGCAGGCATTTAATTTACATAGGTAATTTAATTTCTGCATTATGTACCGTGGTGACACATCCCCAGGCAGCAAATCAAACTTATTTGGTTGCAGATGATAATTCTTTATCTTTGGCTCAATTAATTAGTCTCATCGGTCGGGAAATGAATGTGAATGTGAGATTAATTCCTATCCCAGTGCGTTTTATGCGGGGTTTATTTATATTACTGGGTTTGAAAAATCTTAACACACGGTTGTTTGATCATTTAGAGGTAAGTAATAATAAAATAAAATCGCAATTAGGTTGGGTACCTCCAGTAAGTTCTACTGAAGGTTTGAGTAAAACGGTTAAATGGTATCAACGTGAATTTAATTCTTAGTCTCGTTTTTTTAGTTCTTTCGGTTATATTAACAAAGGTATTTTGTGTGCTTAGCGAAGGTACCCGTTTGATGGATAAACCAAACGATCGTTCCATGCATTCCAAACCAATGATAAGGGGGGGAGGTTTTGTTTTTATTAGTTTATGTCTATTATCACTTCCAGTTCTTTGTTATCTGACTCAAACCTCTATCTACAGTCAGTGGGTACTAGCATTAGGTATACTAATTATTGCTACGGTAAGTTTTTTAGATGATTTATATCATTTATCTGTTAAACCACGGTTTTTGGCTCAAGGAGTAGTTGCTTTATTAATCGCATTTTTTATAAAACCTGAACAATTAAATTTCGTTTTCTTTTCAATTAATTATTCAGTATTTATTATTCCTTTTGTTTTTGTGATGGGGCTTTGGGCAATTAATCATTTTAATTTTATGGATGGACTTGATGGTTTTTGTGCCTGTCAAGCTGTATTTTTATTTGCTGTTTACGCAACGCTGTTTGCAATCCATGGTTCCTCCTTTTATCAGAGTTTTTGTTTAATTCTGGCGTTTAGCCTTATCGGATTTTTAATTTTTAATTTTCCTCCTGCTAAATTATTTATGGGTGATATTGGTAGTGCTACTTTAGGATTAATTACTTTTTGTATTGCTTTAATTGCTCAGCAACAATTTCAAGTTCCTATATTATATTGGTTTATGTTAAATGGTCTTTTTCTCTTTGATGCAACCTGTACTTTAATTCGTCGAATGATTAAAAAGGAGCAATGGTCAACTCCTCACAAGAAGCATGCGTATCAGCGATTAAGACAATCAGGCATTAGTGTGCATATGATTTTATTTGGACAATTGTTAATTAATTGTTTCTTTTTTATTTTGGTTTTTTTGCTTAATATGCGTTTTTTTGACTCAAGATTATTGATTTCACTGCAAATTGGAATTATTTTTTTAATTTATTTTTTGATCGAAAAAATTTTTCCTATGTTTCAATCGGAATTTACTCATTGATTTAATTGAAGAATTTTCTTTTTTTAGGATAAAAAATAATTAGATAGCCGATTTTTCTTAATATTTTGTTAAGAATATCAGTGTACAATACACTCGTAAGTCAAAATGTAGATATATTTTTAATCACTTTGTAGTTACTGAGAACAACCATGGAAGCGTTCTATGGAGAAATAGGTGGCTGCTTTGTTAGGGAGATTTGTTATGTTAATTTTAACTCGACGCATAGGCGAAACCTTAATCATCGGTGACGATGTCAATATTACTGTTCTAGGGGTAAAAGGTAATCAAGTTCGTTTAGGCATTAATGCACCAAAAGATGTATCTGTTCACCGTGAAGAAATTTATTTGCGCATACAGCAAGAAAAGCAATCAGATAATTCTGAAACAGAAGAATAAATCGATTTCATCGCAGCTCATCCAGTTCCGGGCACATCAGAAATGTTCGGAACGACTCAATTACTCGTTTTATCTATATTTTTTGCAAGGATGTATCACCTGATGAAAGGAAATGATTTACCCCTGATTCATCTTCTAGGATTAACTGTCCCCAGTGATTAATCCCCCGGGCTTTTCCTACTAAAGTGGTAGATGCGTGAGTCACTTGAATGTATTTTCCAGCCAGATAATCTACTTCATTCCATTCATCCATAAAAGCATTCAGATCATTTTTGAGAAACTTACTGAAATAACGTTCTAAATTGCTAATCAAACCTGCAATTAGGAGATTACGGTCAAAATATTGTTTGGTAATTTCATATAATGAACACCAAGGTTTTTCAGGAAGAGGATGATTTATAGTGTCTGTATTGACGTTTATTCCAATGCCAATAATAACCTGGGCATTGCTGTTGGATTCAGCTAGCATCTCAATCAAGCTGCCACACAGTTTTTTATCAGTCCAGTAAATGTCATTAGGCCATTTAATTTTAATATTAGTTGATAAATTAAATTCCTTTAAAGTGGCGAGAATTGCCAAGCTGGTGACAAGACTTAATCCAGAAAGTTTCGCTAGATCATCATTAATATGCCAGCGGCTGGAACAATAAATATTTTCGCCAAAAGGAGAATACCATTGTCTACCGAATCGTCCTCTACCATGAGTTTGAATTTCCGCACAACAAATATCGAGCTGGTTGCTTATGGGTAAATCTTTCAAAAAACGATTAGTTGAATCAATTGAGGTGAATAAATGCACATTAAAAGGCATTGATAAATTTTTTGCTAATAACTGTTCGGTAATACGAGATTTATGCAATAAAATAAATGTACTGGATAGTTGGTAGCCTTGCTGAGGGATGCGTTTAATTGGAATGCCAAAATCAATTAATTGGTTTATCTGCTTCCAAATTGCTGAACGAGTAATACCTAAGGCTTGCCCTAAGGCTGAGCCACTATGACAAAAACCATCTTCCAGAATAGTCAATAAAATAATTTGTGATGGAGTAAATTGCATCATACAATTAAAATTTTAATGTAGATCTATTTGCTTGAAGTTGAATTATCCCATGTCGTATTTCACGAATAGTGGGATGACAACACAAGGCACCACTATAGGCTACTTCAGGCATGAAGGAACGTAACTGCCAAGTCATATTGTTTAGTGGATCATTTATTAATTGTTTGGTTGGTATTGACGCAGGTACATTAAACTCTTTGGTTGGATAAGCAAGTCCTAGACCACATGCTTTAATTAATGCTTCTTTTTGCGACCAGATATGAAAGAATACAGCAGGTTTTAATGATTGAGGGACTTTCATAAACTCTTTAAATTCATGGTCAGAAAATGAGTTTTTGGCAATGCCCTCATAAGAACGAGCAGAATATTTTTCTATATCAATGCCAACTGGAAAGTTTTTACCTACTGCGAGTATTGCCAAATCACTGGTATGACTGAGATTAAACTGTAATTTTGTTGAATTAATTACCTCTGGTTTGCCATGAGAATTATAAGAAAACACTAGGCGTTCAGGGTGAGTATTTAAGTAGCGTCCCAAAATAATTCTTAAAGTAGCTCTTGCTGTAGAAAAACGCCGCTGATGCCTACTAAAGTAGAATCGTTCAGTACGAGCTAGTTCTTCTGCATTTAATATTTGCGAAACATTAGGCAATTCATTGACTAAGGAAAATTGCCAAAGGTCAATCCGTGTTTCATTTAGAATGCAGTTATTAGTATCTAATGCTGTAAATTCTGTAATGTTCATATCCTGTGAATCTGGCATCAATTAGGGATTATAGGTTATCATATACCATGATATTTAATTTACCAAAGAGTATTGCATGAGCCGACAATTTTTGGATTTTGAACAGCCGATCGAAGAATTGAATCAAAAAATTGAAGCACTTCGTATGGTAGGCAATGATAATGAAGTAAATTTAGGTGAAGAAATTACTCGCCTGAAAGTGAAATGTTCTGAATTAACAGTACAGATTTTTTCAAATTTAGAGCCGTGGCAAGTCGCTCAAATGGCCAGGCATCCTCTTAGACCACAAACAACAGAATATATTGAACGGATCTTTACTGATTTTCAAGAATTGCACGGTGATCGAAGTCACTCTGCGGCACCTGCAATTATTGGTGGTATGGCACGTTTAAATGGTGACCCTGTGATGGTACTCGGGCATCAAAAAGGTAAACGTACCAAGGAAAAAGTATATCGTAATTTTGGAATGGCTCGTCCAGAAGAATATCGTAAAGCATTGCGTTTAATGAAGATGGCTGAAAAATTTAAATTACCTGTAATTACCTTTATTGACACTGCAGGTGCTTATCCTGGTATTGGTGCTGAAGAGCGTAACCAGTCTGAAGCAATTGCTCGTAATTTATTTGTAATGTCACGATTAAAAACACCTATTATTTGTATTGTTACAGGTGAAGCCGGTTCAGGGGGAGCCTTGGCAATTGGTGTGGGTGATAAGGTATTAATGTTGCAGTTTAGTATTTATTCGGTTATTTCACCAGAAGGGTGTGCGTCTATACTTTGGAAGGATGCTGCAAAAGCAAAAGATGCTGCACGGGCAATGAGAATTACTGCACAAAATATTTATGATAATCATTTAGTTGATGGTGTAGTTCCCGAACCATTAGGGGGAGCTCATCGTAATGTAGATGAAATGTCTGCTCATCTGAAAGAAATATTAATCACTGAATTGCAGTTTTTGAAGAAAATACCTCTAGATCAACTTATTGATAAAAGGTATCAAAAATTTATGGCGATGGGAGCTTTGTGATTGGTATGTATCAACCTTTAAGGGATGTAAGGTTTTTCATTAGGAGTTAATTAACGCACTATAGCATCAGGTAAAACCAACAATGAATCATTGTATCGATCAATTATTAAATTCAAATTGGCTTTCATATCTGACTCGTTTTAGAAAATTAATAGTAGGATTTAGTGGGGGACTAGACTCTACAGTGCTGTTGCATGCATTAGCCGCTAATCCTGAATTAGTTACTAAATTGGTGGCAGTACATATTAATCATGGGATGAGTCCACATGCTTTTTCCTGGCAACAACATTGCAATCAGTGGTGTCAAAATATTGGTATTGAATTCATTAGTGAAGTGGTGCAATTCGATCGCAGTGCCAATGTTGAAGAGCACGCACGTCTCGCGCGCTATGCTGTTTTTTCATCTATATTGGCTCCAGAAGATTGTCTCATTTTAGGGCATCATCAAGATGATCAGGCCGAGACGGTACTTCTACAATTATTTCGAGGTGCTGGTATCGATGGTTTAGCTGCGATGCCACCTTTACGCTGTTTTGGTTTAGGGATGTTGGCTAGACCTTTTTTAGTTCATACGCATTCCCAGTTAAAACAGTACGCAATGTTGCATCGATTAACTTGGATTGAAGATGAAAGCAATTTAAATACTCATTACTCGCGTAATTATTTACGCCAGCAAATCATGCCTTTATTGATGGAAAAATGGCCTGGTTTAGTTGGAAATCTTGCCAGAACAGCACTACATTGTCAGGAAGCTAAAAATAATTTGAGCACATTAGCAACTTATGATATCACCTCCTCATTGATAGAAAATAGTAATAAACATACTGAGCTAACAACAAACTCACTGTCCATTGAGCCCTTATTGAATTTAAATTTGGAACGTATTTCCAATATTCTGCGGGTCTGGCTGAGAAATAATCGGGTATCACTTCCTACCACGACAACATTTCACCGTCTAATACATGAGCTGATTTTTGCTACTACAGACGCCATTCCTGAAGTAAGCTGGAGTGATATTTTAGTTCGTCGATATCAAAAATATTTATATTTGGATAGAAAGCATCTTATTCATTTGCCTGCATGTAGCGAATGGTCTATGTTTCCATCACCTTTAACTATAGAAACTAATGGTTCGGAACGACGAGGATGGAAACAATCTAGTAGTACACATAACTATGGTCTACAAACCCTGGAAAAAGCAAAAATTAATTTGTTTGCAACGGAAGCTACTCATGGTTTAGTGATCCCGCCAGGGGCAAAGATTGTAGTTCGCTTTAGAAAAGGTGGCGAAACGTTTTTTTGGCATGGACAAAATAAGCAATTAAAAAAACTACTTCAAGAGTGGGGTATTCCACCGTGGCTTAGAAAACGTATCCCATTGCTCTATATTGAAGATCAACTTGTAGTAATTGTAGGTTATGCAGTAAGTGACTTATTTTTTAATAAAAATTCCTTGCAGGCTTGGAGTTTGTCAGCCCATTTCAATTGGTAAAGAACAGTCTGATAATAGAATGTAAATGGTTAAAGCCTACACATTGAAAATTCCTTCATTATTTAACTAAAGTAATTTCATTTTGGTGTATTCTGCAGATGGTGCTGCTCATGATTTTCCACAATTAATTGGATTGGTGGTTCAATTAGTCGTTGATAGGTACCTTGAGGTTGTGAGGAGATCTTGGCTGCTTTGATAGTTCCTTCATGATATCTCCTTTGTATTAATAGTTATCTTATATCAGCACTCTGGCAAATTAACCGCTAAGCCTCCAAGGGATGTTTCCTTATAAATGCTTTGCATGTCGATTCCCGTCTGTTTCATCGTCTTAATCACTTTATCTAGAGAAATATGATGTTGGCCATCGCCAATAAGTGCCATACGTGTTGCATTTACTGCTTTTACCGAACCCATTGCATTTCGCTCGATACATGGTATTTGTACCAGACCTAAAACCGGATCACAAGTCATTCCTAAATGATGTTCCATCGCGATTTCAGCGGCATTTTCCACTTGGGCTACTGTACCACCTAGAACCGCTGTTAGAGCGGCAGCAGCCATTGACGAGGCAACACCTACTTCACCCTGGCAACCCACTTCTGCACCAGAAATAGAGGCACCTTTCTTATAAAGTATGCCTATAGCTGCTGCGGTGAGAAAATACGTGTATATATCTTCCTTCTTCATTTTATCATGAGCATGTTGGCAATATTTAAGTACTGCAGGAATTATCCCTGCGGCGCCATTAGTTGGTGCAGTAACAATACGTCCCCCAGCAGCATTTTCTTCATTAACAGCCATAGCGTAAAGATTTAATAGATTCATAATGTCTGATTGCTCGAAAATACTTTTAACACCTTTATGATCCATTAATTTTTTATATAAATCAGGGGCGCGTCTTTTTAAATTCAAACCACCCGGTAACGTTCCATCATGCTTACATCCATTAGCGATACATTCATCCATTACGTTAGCAATCATTAAGATTCCGTCTTGGATTTCTTCGAGGCTACGCCAAGTTTTTTCGTTTTTAAGCATTAATTCAGCAATAGTTAAATTATTTTTTTCACAAAGTTTTAATAATTCACTGGCCGTTGAAAAAGGATAAGGAGGAAGAGCAGAGTTTTCAGTTGATTTGGAAAAATCTTCTTCAGTTGTAATAAAACCACCACCAATAGAATAATAAACCTGAGCAATTAATAAATTATCTTGCTCATCAAAAACTGAAAAACGCATCCCATTGGTATGTTTTGGTAAAAGTTCATGTTGTAAAAATAAAAAGTCAGTGACCTCATTAAATCGAATGTTTTTTTTCCCACCTAAATTCAGAGTATGTGATCTGAAAATTTCATGCATGCGTGGCACCATGGATTCAGGTAATACAGTTTCAGGGGTTTTATGTTCCAGTCCATTAATAATGGCTTTATCAGTACCATGTCCTTTACCGGTTAAAGCGAGTGAACCATAAAGTTCAATTTTGATTCTTTGGACACTATTGATTAAGTCTTCTTTCTCAAGTAATTCCAAAAAGGCATTTGCTGCAAGCATAGGACCTACAGTATGAGAGCTTGAGGGACCAATTCCAATAGAAAATAAATCAAATACACTTAGATTCATGTGCTTTATATCTCTTTTTTTCGTTACTGCAAAGTGTAGAAGGATCTGCTGTATTTGTCTATTTTAATTAAATCCAATGTTCTTACTAGTAATTTAACATAAATTTAGGCAGAATAACGTGGGATTCTTAACCGGTTATATCTTTCTAGCTAATTAGGTAAGGTATGTACTATTTAAACTATAAAGACTAAGACTAAAAGGAGATTTTTATGAAAATGAAATTGGTCACTGCTGCTGTTTTAGGGGTTGCAATGTCTACTGTGATGGCTGCTGATGCCTTAGTTACTGATAAAGATAAATTATCTTACAGCATTGGTTCAGATTTAGGAAAAAACTTTAAAACTCAAGGCATTGACGTTAGCCCAGATGTATTGGCTAAGGGAATGCAGGACAGTATGTCTGGCGGTAAGTTGATCTTAACTGAAGAACAAATGAAAGACGTATTAAGCAAGTTTCAAAAAGACTTAATGGCAAAACGTAGTGCTGAGCTTGCCAAGAAAGCTGATGAGAATAAGGCCAAGGGCGAAGCGTTTCTGGCTGCCAATAAAGCCAAACCCGGTGTCGTAGTATTACCAAGTGGTTTACAATATAGAATAGTTGAAGCAGGGACAGGTGCCAAGCCAAGCAAAACGGATACAGTAACTGTTGAGTATACTGGTACGTTAATTGATGGCACTGTGTTTGATGGCACTCAAAAAACTGGTAAGCCAGCTACATTCCAGGTGGCTCATGTTATTCCTGGCTGGATTGAAGCATTACAATTAATGCCTGCGGGTTCTACCTGGGAACTTTTTGTCCCTTCAGATTTAGCTTATGGCCCTCGTAGTGTTGGCGGTCCTCTTGGTCCGAATGAGACTTTAGTTTTCAAAATTCATTTAATCTCTGTTAATAATGATAAATCTTCTAACAATGATAAAACTGTTAATAACGATAAATCTGCTAGTAATGATAAATCTGTTACTAATAAAAAAGTAGGATAATTTTTATACCCCGGACTTTGTTCGGGGTATACTTTCCTTATCCTATTTTTATTGTTAAGTGATCTAATGAATAAACGTCTGTTTATTGTTTTCATTTTAGGTTTTTCCTCAGGCTTGCCTATGGCCTTAATCAGTAGTACCTTGCAGGCATGGTATGCTTATAGTGGTATGTCTGTTTTTATTACTGGTACTTTAAGCCTAATTAGTCTTCCTTATGTCTATCGAATTTTCTGGGGGCCTATTTTAGATCGTTATTCTTTATTTAACCTGGGTAAAAGACGAAGCTGGATCCTGACCATGCAATTTTTATTGCTGTTAGGATTTAATGTAATGGCGTGGATGACGCCAGAGCAATATCCTAAATCTTTAGCAATCTTAGCACTGATTTTGGCTTGTTTTTCTGCAACTCAAGATATTGCTATTGATGCTCACAGGACAGAGTATTTGTCACTAACAGAACATGCATTAGGTGCTTCCTTAGCCGTATTTGGTTATCGTTTTGCTTTATTATTATCGGGTGGTTTTGCTTTAATTGTGGCACAAAAGTTAGGTTGGGCTTTTACTTATCGATTAATGGGATTATTGATGATTATAGGTATGCTGGCCGTTTGTTTTAGCAATGAACCCAGTGCACCAATTAAAGAAAAAACTAATTTTGCACACTTATTCATAGCGCCAGTTAATGAATTGCTATCTCGTCCTGGAATTGTTTATTTGTTGTGTTTTATTTTTTGTTACAAATTAGGTGAAGTGTTCACTGCAACTACGAGTGGAATCGTGATGCCTTTTTTAATCCAGGGCATTGGTTTTTCTTTAGATACAATAGGTTATATTAATAAAATGCTCGGTGTAGGTTCCATTTTGTTAGGGGGATTAATTGCCGGGTTGTTATTAACGCGTTATTCTTTGTACCGATCCCTCTTTTTCTTTGGTTTGTTACAAGCTTTAACCAACATTTTGTTCGTTGCTTTGGCTATGGTGGGCAAAAGCGTTGTTTTATTATCTATTGCAGTATTTTTTGATAATTTTGCAGCAGGAATGGGATCCACTGCTTTGGTTGCCTTGTTTATGCGTTTGGTAAATAAACAGTTTACTGGTACTCAATTTTCAATTTTTGTGGCTTTATCAACTATACCTCGTATTATCTCTGGCCCGATGGCTGCCTCTATTCAAATGGCTATTGGATGGGTTGGTTTATATCAACTTTCTATTGTATTTGCTTTAGCTTTTATTCCTTTTTTAATCTTGATTAAAGGACAAACTGAAGAGGATAGACAACAAATTGATAATGTAAATAAAGAAGGGACACTAAATCCTGTTAGATAGCTTTTATGATAACGCAAATCTAGTTGTTAATAGGGAATTCATACTTATTTATTATCTGCAGATTTCTTGATAACCATAGTTTTGCAATAATTTATCTAGCAATTCTTTAAGATGAGATTCTATTGCTATTGTTTTCTGTTTCTAGCGCGGATTTTCCTGACGATGATAACAATACATAGCCTGCTCGCCAATATTAGTGTTTCTATCAAAACGCAACTGTGTCAACTTTGCGCGCTCTGATTCTTCTAAACTGTAGTAAACCATACTATTATTTACTCTAGATACTTAATGGGGTCTGCTTAGCAATACAAATGGAATTGCTCTATAATTAATTAAAATGCAAATAAAATGGAGTACTCGATGATTTTAAAGCAAAATAGGAAATTAATTGATACTTATGAAAACAAATTAAAAAAGGGAATAATTACTGATAATGAGTTAAAAATTTTACTAAATGAAAGTTTATTTTCACAATCAAAGGGATATTTTAATTCGGATGAACCAGTTAGTGAGAAAAATCATCGTAAAACTGACGCGATTAATGATTTTGTCTTATATATTGCTCCTCAATTAGAACCAGAGATTCTGCATCAATTAACTGCTCGCATGATTAATTTAAGCCCGGAGGGTTCTACAAATACTTTTATGCGTAATGCAACTTTAGAAAAAGCTTTTTTAGCTTATGAAATGTATGCATTTCCTGATTTAGCGGCGATATTTTTTAAACATCCAAGCGACTCAAAACTGAAGGAAGCATCCTTTGAGTACGCTGCATGGCAAAGAATGCAGAGAGAATTTCCAGCAGAGAACGACATACCTAATCTTATAAATACTATACTTAGACCAATTATTGATTTATTTGCTAAAAAACTTGTAGAGAAAATTGTAGAGCGTCATTACCCCCATATGGTAAGTAATGCAACAAAGGGGAGACAGCATGCTTTTGGTGTAAATGGTGCAAAGTTTTTAAAATTGAAGGAAGATTTAAAGAATTTGAAAGGAGATCACCTAAAAAGTCAAATTCTTATTGATTTTCAAAAACAACTGACTCAATCTAAAACGCATCAAGAAGTTGATGCACTGGTAGCTGGCTTTAAAACAAGCTCTGAATATGAAGTTCTTACTACTAGCCAAGGAGTTACTACGAGACTAACAAAGTCCCCAACCTCTTCAATTAAAGCACTTAATGAAATGATAAAAGAGCATAAAGCTAATATTAATAATTTAGACCGTTTAAATAAATTAAGCTTTCCAAGCTAAAAAACTTGTTTTGTTTTTTAGTTCTAGTACCATATTTATCAATGCAAAAGCATAAGAGCTAAGCTAAAGGAAGAAAAGTACTTAAGTGAGTCAGGACTTTTTCCCTTTAGTTTGGTACTTATGGTCCACAAACTTCAACAAATAAATCAATAGACCTTAATGTTCTAACCTACCAAAAGTGAATAGCTTAAATGCTTGATGTGATTAACCTTAATTTTGATTACCAGGATCAACCTTTATTAAATAAGGTGAGTTTTCATTTGCCCGCTGGAAGCTTACTTCATCTTTGCGGCGCTAATGGGTCTGGAAAAACCACCTTACTTAAGTTAATTGCAGGTTTGTATACTCCAGCAAATGGAGAAATAAAATTTTCTGGACAAAATATACATCAATCCCTTACAGCTTATCAACGTCAATTATGTTTTGTGGGACATAAAACAGGAATTAATCCCAGTTTAACATTAAGAGAGAATTGTTTTTTTGATCTTCACCATAATGAACGTTCTATAGAAGAATTAATTTCAATTTTTAATCTGAAATCTCATTTAGATTTACCTTCTGGTTTATTATCTGCTGGACAAAGAAGACAAGTTGGTTTACTGCGACTATGGATGTCTGATACACCATTATGGTTACTTGATGAACCCTTAGTTGCTTTGGATGATACGGCTTTGAAATTGATCATGGTTAAAATAAATATTCACATAGAGCAAGGTGGCTCAGTCTTAATGACTTCTCATCAGAAATTACCCTTAAATCCTTCCGCATATCAGGAGTATTGTTTGTGACTTCGGTCTTTACCTTATTTATAAAATACTGCAGACGTGAACTGTTAATTCAAGTGCGCCAAATTAGATTTTTGATAAACACATGTTTATTTTTGTTAATTGTTCTTTTTATATTTCCACTCACGTTAAAACCAGAAGTAGCCTTATTGCGAACCGTAGCTCCAGGGTTAATTTGGATGGCAATACTCTTGTCAATGCTTCTTTCCTCCGAGCGTTTGTTTCAACAAGATTACGAACATGGTGTGATGGAGCAATGGTTGGTTTCAGGTCAATCTTTATCTTTGTTGGTAAGTGCTAAAGTAATCGCTCATTGGTTATTTAATTTAATTCCTTTACTTATTTTATGTCCTTTGGCGGCACTTTTATTTTCCTTAAGTCCATGGGAAGCATTAGTTTTAGCTCTTACCATACTCTGTGGAACGCCGACTTTATTATTCCTCTGTGCTTTAGTAGCAGCTTTTGGTGGCGGAATTAATCAAAAAGGCACATTGATGGCATTAATTTTATTACCTTTAAGCTTGCCATTGTTGATCTTTGGTAGTGGCACGTTAAATACTGCCATGTTAGGCTTATCGGTTAAAGGACATCTGGCTTTATTATCAGCGATGTCTTTAATTTCAAGTGGATTTTTACCTTATGCTATTGCGGAGGTGATTCGCGTTAGCCATGTAGAATAACAATGAGTATGAACGTGCTTTAGTAATAGCCTTTGATGTAATTATTCAACTCAAAGCAAGCGAAAAATAAATAAGTTACAAGGAGTTCGTTCTGAAAAAACTCATTGTTTTTAGCCTAATAGGGTTTGATCTGCTCTTGTGCGGTGTCATTACTCCTATTTGGGCGTCGACGCCTCGCGCTACTTTCGGATGTGACCCTTATATCGAGTATCTGTGTTTAGACAATTACTTAGGTAAAAATTTTCTTACTCGCTTTGTGAATTATTATCAAGTTGAAATGGGTCATGCAGCAGCTCCCATTGATCCCAATGCTTCGTCTTTTCATAGAGACGGATGGCCAGCGACACCTCAATCGACACCACCTATGCCATTCACTGAATGGCCTTATGGAGCAACTACGCCAATTGGAGTGAGCCGACCGAATTCGGTGGATAGTCCTTTTATGGTTAGTATTGGCAATACATCGACTGGGAAATGGCTGCAAAAAAATCATATTCAAATTTACGGTTGGCTCAATGGTGGGGGTAATCTCAGCACAAATACAGTAAAACCAGGCGGCAATGCACCGATTGCCTATATGTATACACCGAATACTGTGCAGTTGGACCAAATGGTTCTTTACATAGAGCGTGTTCCCGATACCGTGCAAACACATTACATTGATTGGGGGTTCCGATTGTCGGGGATTTATGGAGAAAACTACCGCTACACCACCGCCTACGGTATCGTAAGCTATCAGCTTTTGAAAAACAATACGGTAAATGGATATGATTTCCCTATGGTTTATGCTGAATTATACATTCCAAAGATCGCTGAAGGATTAGTTTTTCGATTCGGACGCTTTATCTCAATCCCTGATATAGAGGCACAGCTTGCGCCAAATAACTACATGTATTCTCATTCGATGACATACACCTTTGATAATTATACTAACCAAGGTGTGGTGGGAAGTTTGGCTATTACGAAAAACTTCATTGTGCAATTAGGCTTGGTAGAAGGAAGCGATACCGCTTTCTGGAATGGGGGTAAGAGAGTGGTTAATCCTTATCCTAATCCGCTCTATTCTAACGCCACCTTTTTAAAAGATCCCGGAGCTCAACCTTCAGCAGTCGCGTGTGCTCGTTTTACTTGGAATAATGGTAATGACACTTTTTATCCCTGCATGAATGGAATCAACAATGGGGTATGGGGTTATGATAACCTTCAGTGGTATGGATTCACTTTTTATCACAAATTTAACGATCAATGGCATATTTCTTACGAGATTTATTCACTACATAAAAATAATGTAGCCAACTTAAATAACCCTACGGCGGTTGCTGCTATTGCAGCTGGAGGAACCCCTTTTTCACCACAATATATGCCGTTCAACGCTCCAAATGCCGCACAATGCCATAATCCATCTGCCCTAAGCTGCACTGCAAACGTGCTGGCTACCGTAGCCTACATAAATTACCAATTTTCTCCTCTGGATAATATTTCATTCAGGCCTGAGTTTTATAATGATAAGGAAGGTCAACGCACGGGAACGAAAACTCGATACCTCAATTTTGGTTTGGGCTGGCAACATTGGCTATCGCCACAAATCGAATTACGCCCTGAAGTTGATTTTGACTATGCACTTGATAAAGACGCATTCAATGGGAACGCTAATGCCGGGATTCCTCCAGATAAACGCTATACGCTAATGGGGGCAATGGACATCATTATGCATTTTTGATTTCTTGCTCGGCAGGTTTATGTATAAAAATTACAAAAATATTCTCTGTCAGTTAAATTGAGGTTTTGCTAAAGCATACATACGTGCTAAAATCCGGGTCTTTTGATTCGAATTGTTCCTATGTGGAAATTATTATATCAACTAGCTTCGCCTAAAATTTTTTATGTCTTTGCAGGGCGTATTATTCCTGGGATAGCCGGATGTGCGTTGCTCACTCTGCTAATTGGAATAATTTGGGGATTAGCTTTTACGCCACCTGATTACCAACAGGGAGATGCGTTTCGTATTATTTATGTGCATGTTCCCAGTGCATTTTTATCCATGGCATTTTATTGCTGGATGGGCTTTTTAGCTGTATTGCTTTTGGTGTGGCGTATTAAAATTGCAGGGTTATTAATTAGTCAGGTGGCTCAATTGGGGGCGTGTATGGCTTTTCTGGCATTAGTGACTGGCAGTATATGGGGCAAACCGATGTGGGGTGCCTGGTGGGTTTGGGATGCACGCTTAACTTCTGAATTAATTCTTTTATTGCTGTATGCAGCAATTTTAGCAACGCATCAAGCAGTAAAAAATAAAGAAGATGGTGATAAAATTATTGCGATTTTGACATTGGTGGGGCTTATTGATTTGCCAATTATTCACTATTCCGTGTACTGGTGGAATACCTTACATCAAGGATCTACATTGTCAGTATTTGCGAAACCTAAGATTGATAGCTGTATGTTGTATCCTCTATTGTTGACCTTAATTGGATTTTTTTTATATTGTTTGTGGATTATTTTAGAAAAGGCATGTCAGGAATTGTTGCTTAGGGAAAAAAGGCAAGCTTGGGTCAGGATTCAATATGAAACACTCCAACCCTCATCCGCTCTACTGGAGTCTTCTGCCTATTCCTTTGCGAAGGGAATAAAGAAGTTATTTAAAAGGCAAATTAAATGAATCACTTTTTTGAATGGTTGTTGATGGGGGGGTATTCTATCTATGTTTGGCCTGCTTACGGTTTGGTATGTGTTGTTTTGGTGATGAATCTGTTAGGAGTGAAATGGAAAAAAAAACAGACACGTCAAAAATTGCAACAATGGTTTAAGCTATAAACTATGAATCCTGTTCGTAAACGTAAGTTATTGATTTTATTATTTACCTTGACTGTCTTATCCTTATCTGCTGGTCTGGTTTTGTATGCTTTACGGCAAAATATTAGTCTATTTTACACTCCAACTCAAATTGCAGAAGGAAAGGCTCCTTTACTGCATGTTATCCGTATCGGTGGCATGGTTGAAAAAGGTTCCTTTATTCGAGCCGAAAAAAGTTTGAAAGTTGAATTTAAAATAACTGATTTTAGTAAAGCAATTGTAGTAATACACACGGGTATTCTTCCAGATTTATTTCGCGAAGAACAAGGTGTAGTTGTGGAGGGGCAGTTGATCGACAGACAACATTTTCAAGCAACCCGTGTTTTAGCAAAACATGATGCTAATTATATGCCTCCTGAGGTAAAAGCTGCTCTAGCTAAAAGGTAAATTGATGATTGCAGAACTAGGACTTTTTTCGTTGATTCTGGCGCTGATTGCGTCCATTGCTCTTGTGTTAATTCCTTCAATGGGCTTGCAATTCAAGCGTAGTGAGTGGCTTGATTCTGCAAGAATTTATGTTATTTGCCAATTTTTCTTTATTGCACTAGCTTATATTTTTCTTACTCTTTGTTTTTTAAAAAATGACTTTTCCGTTATTTATGTGATGAGTAATTCCAGTATTGCGCTGCCTTGGTTTTATAAGCTTTGCGCTGTATGGGGCGGGCATGAGGGCTCAATGTTATTGTGGGTTCTTATTTTAAGTTTTTGGATAGTTATGGTTGCTTTTTTTAGTTCCGCTTTGGATAAAGAAATGCGTACCCGTGTTCTGGTGGTACTTGGTTGGTTAAGCATTGGTTTTATTTTATTTTTGTTAACAACGTCCAATCCTTTTTTACGTCAATTTCAAGTCTTGAACACATCTGGCCGCGATTTGAATCCTTTATTACAAGATCCGGGTTTTTTATTTCATCCTCCCATGTTGTATATGGGCTATGTTGGTTTTTCTGTAGCTTTTGCTTTTGCCATTGCCGCTTTATGGAGCGGCAAGCTGGAAACCCAATGGTCGAAATGGACTAGACCCTGGACCTTGGCTGCTTGGTGTTGTTTGACTGCAGGGATTACTTTGGGCAGTTGGTGGGCCTATCGAGAATTAGGCTGGGGTGGATGGTGGTTTTGGGATCCGGTAGAAAATGCTTCATTTATGCCATGGTTAATTGGCACTGCATTATTACATTCTTTGGCAGTTACCGAACAGCGACAGCAGTTTAAAGCGTGGACTATGTTATTAGCTATTACTGCTTTTTCTTTAAGTTTAATCGGCACATTTTTGGTGCGTTCTGGCGTTTTAACCTCAGTACATGCCTTTGCTGTAGATCCGCAACGCGGTTTGTATATTTTAGGGTTTTTATTATTTGTCATTGGTGGTTCATTGTTGTTATTTCTTTTTAGAGCACAAACATTGCAAACAACAATGAATCCTAGCCCTGTTTCGCGCGAGAGTGCTTTATTATTAAATAATGTTTTCTTAGTGGTGATTATGCTTACCGTCTTAATGGGCACTGTTTACCCATTATTAATTGAAGGTTTAGGATTAGGTAAGTTATCCGTTGGAGCTCCTTATTTTAATGCAGTATTTGTGCCTCTAATGATTCCAATGCTGTTATTAATGGGACTTGGGATTCATTTAAAGTGGAGCAAAGATAATTGGCGCCGTGTATTTAAGAAATTGAGGAAAGCTGCTTTGTTCAGTATTTTACTGCCCATTGTTTTGTTATTGTTGACTCATAAGGAATTGAATAGCACAGCACTTCTGGGTTTAATTTTAGCAACGTGGATTATTTTAAGTACTGTTCAGGCTGTTGCCAGGCGCATTAAAGAGCGCAGTAGTTTAATTCAGGTAGGTCAAGCCTATTGGGGGATGGTTTTGGCTCATTTAGGTATTGCAGCTACTGTAATTGGTATTGCAGTTTCTACTGCTTATGGGGTACAGGATGATGTGCAAATGGAACCTGGAAAAACTATAAATTTGCTAAGTTATGCAATTGAGTTTGTGAATCAAAAGCCTTTAGTGGGGCCAAACTATAGGGGAACACAAGCGCAATTTAAAATAAAACACTATAACAAAACACGGGTGATTTACCCTGAAAAAAGACTGTATACAATTGGTCAAATGGCGATGACGGAATCGGCAATTGATGTAACGCCTTTTCGTGATATTTATGTAGCTTTGGGAGAGCCTTTATCCGATGAGTCTTGGTCAGTTCGACTTTATTATAAACCATTAGTGCGCTGGATCTGGGCAGGCGGATTTATGATTTTAGCGGGTGGTTTTTTTGCTTTGACTGACAAAAGATATTATCAAAAAAAGCAAGAAAAGATGGGAGAAAAGGCATGAAAAAATTAAGTTGGCGAATTATTCCCATTGTTTTCTTTGTATTGTTGAGTGCTTTTCTTTGGCGTGGTTTGTCCCTAAAGCCACAAGATTTACCCTTAGCACAGCTCGGCAAATCCTTACCTGATTTTATTTTGCCACAATTACAACATCCTGATGTTGTATTTAATGCGAATCAAATTCGCAATCAGGTAGTTTTATTGAATGTTTGGGCAAGCTGGTGCGCAGCGTGTGCGGAAGAACAGGTATTTATGTTGCAGTTGGCGCGTGAAGGGGTACCGATCTATGGTTTGAATTATAAAGATAAATCTGAAGATGCTTTGCAATGGTTAGCACAATGGGGAAATCCTTATCAGCTAGTAGTCCAAGATCGTGAGGGCAAAGTGGCTATTGATTTAGGGGTTTATGGGGCGCCTGAGACTTTTGTTATTGATAAAAAGGGGATAATTCGTTACCGACATGCCGGGATTATAGATGAAGAGCTTTGGCAAAAAGAAATGAAACCTTTAATGATGCAACTGGAACAAATTTCATGAAAAATTTCTACTTAATTTGTTTCAGTATATTTTTTTTAGGCAATAGCCACGCTTTGACAAACAGTTTTTATCCCTTAGATTCAGCTAAAAAAGAAGCCCAATTTAATCATTTATTAAAAAATTTGCGTTGTTTGGTATGTCAAAATCAAGATTTGGCAGATTCTAATGCTGATCTAGCGAAAGATTTACGTGACAAGGTCTATCAATTGGTAAAAGAAGGAAAGAGCGATAGTGAAATTAATGATTACCTAACTTCCCGCTATGGGGATTTTATTTTGTTTAAGCCGCCAGTGAAAGCCATCACTTATTTATTATGGTTTGGGCCAGTTTTATTTTTATTATTGGGTTTTTTAATTTTTTGGCGGGCCTGTTTTAAGATTAAGAAAGCAGAGAGCTGAGTCACGCGTTCTGCTCTTTAAGGTAGTTATTTATGAATGAATGGTGGTTACTTAGTTTATTAATCGGAATAACTTTTTTAGCAAGCATTTTAATGGTTTATCCACTAAGACATCATTTAATTGCTCGTATAATGATGATGCTGGTTATTTTTGTTATGGTATTTTCTGGATATTATTATTGGGGAAGCTTTGCTCCTTGGCGTGAATATGTTCAACAGTTGGCAAAACAAAAACAAGCTAAGGCTCTTTTAAAATCAATTAAAAATCCACAAGAGTTAATCGATAGATTGCGCGTTAAATTAGATGATTCTCCAAAAAGCGCTAAAGGCTGGTATCTTTTAGGGCGTTTGTATGCAGGTCAGAATAAACAACAAAAAGCTGTAGAAGCTTTTGCCAAGGCTTATCAATTTAGCCCTCAGGAAGAACTTTTCGCAGTAAATTACGCGCATAGCTTATGGGAAGAGCATAATCAACAATTTACCGCGCAAATTAGGGAAGTTTTGCGTAATTTATTAAAAAATAATTCCAATCAACCTGATGCATTAGCCATGCTGGCTATGGATGCTTATACAAATCATGCTTATAAGGATGCAATTAATTATTGGCATCGGTTGCTTCAATTAGCCCCTCAACAATCAGCGGAATCACAGGCAATTCGTAGAGCAATCGCTAAAGCTGAAGAGCAGATTAAATTATGAGAAAAAATTTGAAGTAAAGGAAACAATGTTTTTTTCAGTAATGCAATTAATTTTAAATCTGCTAGTCTTTAAAATAAGAATCAGTATCTTAAGGAGAAAATGATGTATAAGAAGGTATTGTTTGCGACCGATTTTGATGAAGTTGGGGTATTAGCAGCTCATAAGGCAAAGAAAATTGCTGATGAGAATAAGGCTGATCTGATCTTAGTTCATGTTGTTGAACCTATTCCTGCTTATGCTTACCCGGGATTTGCCGGATTTGCGGAAGTTGAGCTGTCTATCCGTGAGCAAGCTGAGAAAGAACTTAAACAACTGGCCGAAAAATTAGGTGTTGATGAAAAACATCGTTTTTTAGAATTTGGTTCTACCAAAAATGAAATACTAAGGGTTGCTGCAGAACGTAAGATTGATTTAATTGTCACCGGTAGTCATGGAAAACATGGTCTTTCCTTGCTATTAGGTTCTACGGCAAATTCAATTTTACATAATGCAGAATGTGATGTTTTAATTGTGCGCCCTAAGATTGAGAAGAAATAGGAAAAAAAGTAGGTTCTATTGACCACTGAATCTCTGAAGTCTTATGTTCTCTGCTTTGCCAAAGAGATGTAAAGACTGGCCGTGCAATTCAAAGTATCCTTAAGTTATCATTTCTCAATAGAACAGAAAACAAGTATACTATTGCCTTTTAGTTTTCTGATTGAATAATTCAATGAACTTATTGCGTGGTATTCAACGTTTTTCTGCTTTCACTAAGGGCGTAGTTGCTACCATTGGTAATTTCGATGGAGTCCATTTAGGCCATCAAAATCTTATTAAGGCTTTGAGAGAAAAAGCAAATGCTTTGAAACTTCCTTTAGTTCTAATTTTATTTGAACCCCAGCCTCGGGAATATTTGCAAAAAAATGATGCCCCAGCCAGACTTTCCAGTTTAAGAGAAAAACTGGATGTGTTACGTAATTGTCACGTTGATTACGTTTATTGTATTAAATTTGACGATTTTTTGGCTCAAACAAGTGCAACAGCCTTTGCTCGTAACTATTTATTTTCTATGTTAAATGTAAAATATCTTCTTATTGGTGAGGATTTTTATTTTGGAAAAAACAGAGAAGGGGATGTGAATTTACTTAAAAGCTTAGGTACTGAATATGATTGTAAGGTGCAGCTTTACGCCGATTTTTGTATTAACAATGAACGAATTAGTTCTACAAAGATTAGAACAGCTTTACAAGCAGGTAATCTTGAAGGAGCAAGCAAATATTTAGGACGGCCTTATAGTATTTGTGGACGAGTGATGCATGGTGATGAGCGAGGACGACAATGGGGCATTCCTACTGCTAATTTGGGACTTTATCGTCGATCTGTGTCCTTGCAGGGTGTTTTTGCAGTTCAGGTTCATCGTGCTCATCAACACGTTGTATACGGTGTTGCAAACTTAGGAAAGCGTCCTACAGTAGATGGCACCAAAAGTATTTTGGAAGTTCATTTATTTGATTTTGATCAGTTAATTTATGGTGAATTGCTGCAAGTGTTGTTCTTGCACAAATTGCGTGATGAGGTTAAATTCACCTCAGTAGATGCTTTGGTGACGCAAATATATGAAGATATTGCGGCGGCGAAAGTATTTGTCAATAATTTAAAGACTTCGCAGAGTGGTGGGTAGTTATGGCAGAATATAAAGATACATTAAACCTTCCTAATACTTCATTTCCAATGAAGGCAAGCTTGGCAATCCGTGAGCCAGAAGTTTTGGCTGCTTGGCAAGAAAAAAAGGTGTATGAACAGATTCGAAAGGCTCGTGCAGGGAATAAGAAATTTATTTTACATGACGGTCCCCCTTATGCAAACGGTCATTTGCACTGTGGTCATGCATTAAATAAAATACTTAAAGATATCATTATTAAATCTAAATCTTTTAGTGGTTATGATGCCCCTTTTGTCCCTGGCTGGGATTGTCATGGCTTACCCATTGAGCTCAATGTAGAGAAAAAAATTGGTCGAGTGGGAGACAAAGTAACTGCCAAAGCGTTTCGAGCTCAATGTCGTGAATATGCAAGCAGTCAGATAGACATTCAACGCAAAGAATTTCAACGTTTAGGTGTGTTTGGTGATTGGGATAATCCTTATATTACTATGGATTTCCGCTACGAAGCCAGTATTGTTCGCGCTTTAGGCTTAATAATAGAAAATGGTCATTTACAACAAGGTTTTAAACCAGTCCATTGGTGTATTGATTGTGGTTCTGCATTAGCTGAGGCGGAAGTTGATTATGAAGAAAAAACATCACTTTCTATAGATGTAGCTTTTGCAGCAGTAAATCCAGAAGAGTTTATTAAGCTATTTCATGGAGTTGATGAGGTTAAAAAATTAAGCGTACCGATTTGGACTACCACTCCATGGACTTTGCCTGCAAATGAAGCGGTATGTCTGCATCCCGAGATTGATTACTCTTTGATTGATGCCGGCTCTTTTTATCTAATTCTTGCTGCAGATTTAGTGAAATCAGCGATGGTACGTTATGGTATTAACGAGTACAGCATCAAAGGTTCTGCCAAAGGAAAGGTATTTGAGCATTTAAAATTAAAACATCCTTTTTATGATCGATCTGTACCTGTAGTATTAGGCACTCATGTCACAACGGATTCAGGTACAGGTAGTGTACATACGGCTCCAGCACACGGTCCAGACGATTATGTGATTGGACAAGCTTATAATCTACCTTTAATTAATCCAGTGAAGGCAAATGGTTGCTTTGCAGAAGATGTGGAATTGTTTGCTGGAATTCATGTATTTAAGGCAAATGATTCCATTATTAACATTTTGGTTGAAAAAGGGGTTTTATTAGCCAAAGATACCATTCAACACAGTTATCCTCATTGTTGGCGACATAAATCACCGATGATTTTCCTTGCTACGCCTCAGTGGTTTATTTCTATGGATAAAAATCACTTAAGAACCATGATTATTAATGCAATTGATAAGGTGAGTTGGGTTCCTGCTTGGGGGAAAGCACGCATTAGTACTATGGTTGAAAACAGGCCTGATTGGTGCATATCAAGACAAAGAGCTTGGGGTACACCTATGCCGTTATTTGTTCACACTGGTACCCTAGAACTGCATCCGAAAACATTAGAGTTTATTGAACAAGTAGCATTACGTATAGAAGAGTCAGGAATTGATGCTTGGTTTGCAATGGATAAGGCTGAATTGTTGGGTGATGAAGCACCGTTTTACGATAAAATTAATGACACCATGGATGTGTGGTTAGATTCTGGAGTAACGCATTTTTGTGTTTTAAAACAAAATAAAGAATTGGCATTTCCTGCAGATGTTTATTTTGAAGGGTCGGACCAACATCGAGGCTGGTTTAATTCATCATTAACTACTGCAATAGCAATGTATGGAGTTGCTCCTTATAAAACAGTATTGACCCATGGTTATACAGTAGATGCGGGGGGCAGAAAACTTTCTAAATCCAAAGGTAATTATGTAGCTTTGGATCAAATGGTAAATCAGCATGGTGCTGATATTTTACGTTTATGGGTAGCATCAACTGATTACCGACATGAAGTTAGTATTTCGGATGAAATCATTAAACGTAATGCTGATGCTTATCGTAGGATTCGTAATACTGCGCGATTTTTGTTAGCAAATTTATTTGATTTTGACCCCACAGTTGATGCTGTTCAAGGCAAGGAGCTTTTAGAATTAGATAGATGGGCAATCAAGCGATGTCAATTATTACAAGAAGAAATTGTTGCAGCTTATGAAAGTTATCAATTCCACGTGATTTATCAGAAAATTCATAATTTCTGTGCTGTGGACATGGGTGGTTTTTATCTGGATTTAATTAAAGACAGGCAATACACCACAGCAAAACAAAGCCAAGCACGACGATCCTGTCAAACAGCTATGTATCATATTATTAGAGCATTTACTCTTTGGTTAGCTCCTATATTATCCTTTACCGCTGAAGAAATTGCACGCTACATTCCTGGCTATGCCCATGAAACACTCTTTACAGAGCTCTGGTATGATGCGTCGCCGAAGATTGACGCAGTGAATATGGCTGAATGGGATGAATTGCATTTAATTCGTGATGAAGTGAATAAGGCACTTGAAGAATCTCGGAAAAAAGGAGAGATTGGTTCAGCTTTAGCAGCAGAAGTATCTTTATATGCAGACCATAAAACGTTCCCTAAATTAAGTCGTTTAGGTGAAGAGCTACGCTTTTTATTAATTACTTCGGGTGCGACAGTGCATTCTATGGACTCTGCTCCTCCGGGATTGATAGTTACAGACTATGGTATAGGTATTCAAGTATATCCTAGTACTCATGAAAAATGTGCACGCTGTTGGCATCGACGACCTGATGTTGGGCGTGATGTTCAGCACCCTGAGCTCTGTTTACGTTGCGTAGGTAACATTAGTGGCCAAGATGAAGTGAGGCAATTTATATGAAGAAATGGCATTGGTTAATGCTCAGTATTTTAATTATTGTTTGTGATCAGGTGAGTAAATACTGGGCACTAAATTCTTTAATTCCCTATGAGCCAGTGCCTGTTTTCCCTTTACTCAATGTTACTTTGGCGTTTAACACGGGTGCTGCATTTAGCTTTTTAAATGGAGCAGGTGATTGGCATCGGTGGTTTTTCGCAGGCTTTAGTTTAATTATGAGCATTGTTCTTATAATCTGGCTTTATAGGGTACCGACTCAGGCACGATTATTATCTGCAGGAATTAGCCTTATCCTGGGAGGGGCCATCGGTAATTTAATTGACCGTGCGTTTTATGGTTATGTGATTGATTTTATCGATGTGTATTATCGTCATCATCATTTTGCAACCTTTAATATTGCCGATAGTGCCATTTTTCTGGGCGCTTCATTTTTTGTTTTGGACGTGTTGATTAATCGTAAATAAACTTATAGAACCTATTCTGAACTAAAAAATATTATTTAAGACAATCACTAGTATTGCCAATAAGTCGCAGGACGAAAAGAGTAAAGAGCAAATGTCGATAGTCTCTAGTCAATACTCATTTTAGTGCGGCTTATTAGAAAAAGGAGTAGGGGAAGGGGAAACATGTTTTTCTTGTTCCTGCTTAGATTGAGGCTTATTAGAGGTTGACGAATCCATCGGGCTTTTCATCGGATTTTGATTTTTCAGCTGATTCTGATTTTTCAACTGATTCAGATTCCGTATTGGTGTTAACCCAGGTTTGTTGGGATCAGCACTAAAACGTGCCATATGTTGCAATAATGATTGCATGGTTGTTTGAGGAAGGGGGGCCATTGGGGGTATTGTACCCAGACCTAATGATACCAAGCCTTTTTTCAAAAACTCTTTAATTTCTGTGCGATCTATTTGCTTGTCATTTCTTTTATCTGCATACTTATCTACCAGATCAAATAAGTTGTCTTTCGACAGATTATTTTTAGTAGAAAACAGTTTATCTAAAATAGGTAAACAATCTTGAGCAAACGTTATGGCTGATTTGGGGGGATTAGGGAGAGACGCAGTAGTTTTTCCTAGTGATGGCGAAGGACTAGGGGCCGATGGATCAACATTGGGTTGAGTTAAGGTTGCCCGAACTGATTCCATGAGGTGAATTTGATTTTCAAGATTCATTTTTTCAGCTGTGTTTTGCTCCTGCTTTACGTGTACTTCATCAATTTGTTGGCCGAGAAAATCTTGTTCTAATGTATGGTTATGACTAACCGCTTTTTTCACGCTCATTAATTCATGTTCTGAGTGTTTGAAACTTTCTTGAGCCTCTTCTTTATCTGCCTCAGATAGTTTATCTAAATCCTGACCTGCTTTTAAAAGATAATATTTACCATCTTTTTCAACAACTTTTTGCTCTTTATCTACAACAAACGCGGCATCTTTTTGTGAAGTTAGCTGCTCACCTTCGGCATTAAAAAATAGTTTGTCACCTTTTTTTGCGGAACGTAAATCATACAAGCTTGCTAGTTGTAAATTTAAAGCATTCTGTTCGTTTAATAGTTGTCGGGCTTTTGCCTCATCAGCAGGATCATCACTATCAAGTAGTGTGGTGATTTGGTCTGTTTGCGCATTAAGTTTATTTTCCATGTCCGTAATTAAATGATGCAAATCATCAGTATTTAATGCTTCATGTTCAGCAGATGATTTTTCAAATTCTTCAAGGCTTTCATTGTAGACATTATATTTACTTGTAAGCGCTTGTTGTTGTTGTTCAAGATTTTCCATACGTTGGCTAAGTTCTTTTTCTTCGACTGTAAGTCGGTTATGCTCCTCTCGATATTGTCTAATCGCTGAATCATAATTTGCCAATGCTTGTTGTAATTCTTTATTCATTTTAGATGTTACAGGTGTTTTTTGCGATGAAGTATCTGACTTACTTTGATTTATCAGTTTTGTATTGAGTTCCTCAATATATTCTTTAAGCTTTGATTCTGCGTGTGCATCTTTTTTAACTAACCAAAGCAATAGATAGATTTTTAGAAGACTCCTCCTCCTAGCTCTTTCTTGCAGTTCAAAATTGCGTTGGTCTTCAATGGCTTTATTAAGAATCGCTTTGTCCTTTATACTTGCTGTTACCCCTTTTCCTGCGGGAGATAATAAAAAAACTTTTAAATCGTTGGGATTTTTAAACCCAAAACGGCTTATATTGGTTGGTGAATTAGGATCTATCGTCTTTTGAGAGGGAGGCTCAAATCTTATTGGATCAATTTTAGAAATTACAGAATTTAACCGCTCACTAAGTTGAGATGATACATTTTTAGAAATTACAGAATCTAACCACTGACTGAGTTGAGGTGATATATCTTTTGGTGGAGAGAACTGTTGGTTTTCTATTTTTTTGCTCATATTATATCCCTACGGTACTGTTTATTTAATTATATACAAATTTGACCAATAAAACATCAATTCTTAGCTAATTATTTAATGTAATCGAAGTTTATACTTTATTTTAACTCATTTTTGCAAAATTAAACGGTTCTATTAAAAACATTAGTGCAGATTGGGCGTCTAGATATTTTACGGTGTCACTGATAAAATGTTTTAAAAGTACACAGGAATATATTAATGACAAGTTATTGTGGCTATATCGCCTTAGTTGGTAGACCTAATGTAGGTAAATCAACACTTCTAAATTGTATTTTAGAGCAAAAAATAAGTATCACATCAAAAAAATCTCAAACAACGCGCCACAGTATTTTGGGTATTCGTACTGTAAGTAATTATCAATTTATTTATGTGGATACTCCAGGTATTCATCAAAGTGACAGTAAAAAAGCAATGAATCGCTTGATGAATAAAACGGCGATTAGTGTTTTACGTGATGTGGATGTTGTTGTTTTTATCGTAGATGGTACTCATTGGGAGGAAGAAGACGAATATGTTTTAAATTTAATTAAACAATCTAAAGTGCCTTGTATTTTAGCAGTGAATAAAGTTGATAAAATTGATGATAAAACGCAATTATTACCGTCGATGGAGCAAATGAGCCAAAAATACGACTTTGTTGCCATTATCCCTCTTTCAGCAAAAACAGGGATACAAGTCGATGAGTTAATAAAAATACTACAAACCTATTTGCCTGAAGGTCCACATTTATTCCCAGAAGATCAATTAACAGACCGCTCTACCAAATTTTTATGTTCTGAATTAGTACGTGAGAAAATTTTTCGTTTTTGTGGTCAGGAATTACCTTATGCAGTTACCGTAGAGATTGAATCGTATAAAGATGAAGGAAATTTAGTGCGTATTCATGCATTAATTTTGGTAGAGAAAGAGAGTCATAAACGAATGATTATTGGTGATAAGGGACAAAAATTAAAAGAAATGGCAACTAGCGCACGTCTGGACATGGAAAAATTGTTAGGGAAAAAAGTTTTTTTGCAATGCTGGTGTAAAGTCAAATCAGGTTGGGCTGATGACGAGCGTTTGTTGAAACAATTAGGTTATGACTAAGACAATCGAAGGGTGGGTAGTACACAAACAATGGTCTGGTGATACCAGTGCCAGAGTGAGTTTTTTTACGCTAGAATTAGGTTTTATTCAGTGCCTTTACAAAGGGGGGCGTACTCCTAAAAGACAAGCTCTTTTGCAGGTATTTACTCCATTATGGCTTACCGTTGATGAGCGTTATGAACGATATTATGTGAAAACGGTTGAAAGCATTTCCCCCACATTAGACCTTGAAGGGCATTCTCTTTTCTGTGCTTTATATGTTAATGAAATTCTCTATTATGCGCTAAGTCCATATTATCATGATGCCTCTTTGTTTGAAGTTTATTTATTTACCTTAAATGGTTTGGCTTCGACCCGAGAGCGTCTGGTTTTTGAATCCTTATTAAGACGCTTTGAATGGGCGTTGCTGAAAACCTGTGGTTATTCCTTCTCACTCATTCATGAAGCAAGAACAAATAACTTTATAGTCCCTGAGTTATATTATCAATTTGTGGCAGGTGAGGGGTTTATTTCAACAAGTGAAGGTATTCCTGGGAGGCATATACTTGCTTTGGCAGAAGATAACCTGAGCGAAGCTGATTATTTAAAGTCAGCGAAATATATTATGCGCCAGGCCATAGACGATTTGCTAGGTGGTAGGGAAATTAAGTCTCGGTCTTTATATAGCAGGGTCAATAAGCTATGCTAAATTAATAGAGATATTTTTTAATCAACTTGAGTTTAAGGAAGAAGGAACATTATACTCTTAATTTTTTATTATGTGGTATAAAAATGAGTAAGCTAATCTTATTAGGTGTGAATATTGATCACATAGCTACAGTACGACAGGCACGTGGTACTCGTTATCCAGATCCGGTGCAAGCCGCTATGGAGGCTGAAAAAGCGGGTGCAGATGGAATTACTCTACACATGCGTGAGGATTTACGCCATATTCAAGCCCGTGATGTACGCTTAATAAAACAGGTATTGCAAACGCGGATGAATCTTGAATTAGCAGTTACTGAGGCAATGCTTGATTTTGCAGAAGAAATTTCTCCTGAACATACTTGCCTAGTTCCGGAAAAACGTGAAGAATTAACTACTGAAGGAGGCTTGGATGTTATAACGCATCAGCAAACGGTTGAGCGGGCGGTTCGACGTTTACAGGTGATTGGTAGCGAAGTCTCTTTATTTATTGATCCTGATCTCAATCAGATCAAAGCTGCCGCAGAAATAGGTGTTCCTGTAATTGAATTGCATACAGGTTGCTATGCCGATGCAACTCATATGGATCAGAAACAGTATGAACTAAAACGAATTAAACAGGCAGCAGAATACGCTTCTAGTTTAAATCTTATTGTAAACGCAGGTCATGGTTTAAATTATCATAACGTACAACCCATAGCAGCAATTAAAGAGTTACTTGAACTTAACATCGGCCATGCCATTATTGCTCGAGCTTTATTTTGTGGAATGAACGAAGCAGTAAGACACATGCGTCAATTAATGCTAGAAGCGAGAATCTATGTCAATGACTGACGTAATTGTTATTCGTATCACCGGGGATTCAGGTGATGGCGTACAACTGGTTGGTGAACAATTAACCATTAGTGCAGCACTCACTGGACGGGATGTTCGAACTATGCCTGATTTTCCAGCGGAAATCAGAGCTCCTGCAGGGACGGTAGCAGGTGTTTCTGGTTTCCAATTAGCTATGGCAGAGCACGCTATTTTTACTGCAGGTGAATCTTTAAATGTTTTAGTTGCTTTAAATCCTGCCGCTTTAAAAAATTCATTGCAGCATTTAAATCATGGTGGTTTATTGATTATCAATGAGGACAGTTATCAAGATAAAGATTGGCAAAAAGCTGGGATGGATAAGAGTTTTCTAAATAATTGTGTTGAGCACTACCATATTGTTTCCTTTCCTTTAATCACGCAAACCTTACAGGCAGTAGCGTCATTTGAATTAACTAAGCCTCAGGCGACAAAAACTAAAAACTTTTATATTTTGGGATTGGTATTATGGTTATTTGATTTACCAACCAAGGCTTGTGAGGACTTCATTGCCAAGAAATTTAAGGCGAATTTAGTAATTGCAAAAGCAAATGCAGCAGCTTTATTGGCAGGATACAATTATGCTATGACCTTGGAATTAGCGCGTCGCGATTACATGTTAGGTGAAGCCAATCGCCATGCGGGTGAATATCGACAAATTACTGGGGTTGAAGCAGTAGGATTGGCACTGGCTACTCTAGCAACGCATACCCGTACGCCGATGTTGGTATCAGGTTATCCAATTACTCCTTCTTCAGCTATTTTACATGAATGTGCACGTTTAGCAGATTTTGGTGTGCAATTAATACAGGCAGAGGATGAGATTGCGGCTATCTGTTCTTGCATCGGAGCCGCTTATGGGGGGAGACTCGCGTTAACTTGTACTTCTGGACCTGGCTTGGACTTGAAAAGTGAAAGTCTTGGACTTGCAGTAGTGGCAGAATTGCCACTGGTTTTGGTTGATGTGCAACGAGCAGGAGCCTCAACAGGGTTGCCGACTAAAACAAGTCAAAGCGATTTAAGACATGCTTTATATGGTCGTCATGGTGAAGCACCGTTAATTGTTATTGCTGCACAGACTGCAGCTGACTGTTTTAATACCATTTTAGAGGCATTTTATTTGGCAATTAAATACATGACTCCGGTTATTGTCTTACTTGATGCTTACCTAGCTAATGCAGCTGAGCCTTGGGAAATACCGGCAATTGAATCACTTAAATTGCCTACTATTGAGTTTAATCGTTTCTCCAAACCCTTTACTCGTGACGAATTTTTAAGTCGCAGCTGGAACATACCGGGAACCCCGGGGTTTATTCATCAATTGGGTGGTTTAGAAAAGCAAGGTGAGGATGGGCATGTAAGCTACGATGCTGAAAATCATCAAAAAATGGTGAATTTGCGTCAGAATAAGATTCAAGGTGTTTCGCGAGACTATGCTCCGTTGGTGATTGAGGGAGATGCCAAGGCGTCCATTTTATTAGTTGGTTGGGGAAGCACCTATGGCAGCTTAAAATCAGCTGTTTTGCAATGTCAGCAACATGGTTTGTCTTTGGCTTATGTGCATTTGCGTCACCTTAATCCCTTACCTACAGATTTAGGAGTTATTTTAAAAAGTTATGATAAGGTACTTGTTGCCGAATTAAATTCTGGACAATTAACGCAACTTATTCGTGCTACTTATTTGGTTGATGCACAAGTGATCAGTCAATGTAACGGCCAACCTTTTAGTGTCAGTCATTTAATTAATCTCCTTAAAGCGGAGGCCAATAATGAATAATATTTATAAGCGTGAAGATTTTGCTAATGCGAATGAGGTGCGTTGGTGCCCAGGGTGTGGTGATTATGCAATTTTAATGGCTTTGCAAAAAGTCCTGCCTGAGCTTGGTTTGCCACCAGAACAGCATGTTTTTGTTTCAGGAATTGGTTGTGCAGGTCGTTTACCTTATTATATGAATACTTATGGCTTCCATACTATTCATGGTCGTGCTACTGCGGTTGCGACAGGTTTAAAAGCTATGCGCGATGACTTATGTGTTTGGGTAATTACCGGTGATGGAGATGCTTTGAGTATTGGCGGTAATCATCTGATCCATATTTTACGTCGTAATGTGAATGTGAATATTTTATTATTTAATAATCAGGTTTATGGTTTAACAAAAGGCCAATTTTCACCAACTTCAAAAAAAGGACAGGTTACTAAAACTTCTCCTCAAGGGGTGAATAATGAACCAATCAACCCACTTGCATTAGCTTTAGCTGCAGGTGCTAGCTTTGTAGCGCGCGCGGTCGACAAAGATCCAACTCACTTAAGTGGATTATTAAAGAAAGCCCAAGAGCATCAAGGTTGTGCTTTCGTAGAAATTTATCAGGATTGTAACATTTTTAATCATGGAGCTTTTGATGAGTTTGCGATAAAGAATAATCGCGCAGAAAATACGGTACTTCTAGAACAAAACCAGCCGCTACTTTATGGGGCTCAGAAAGATAAAGCGCTTCATGTACAAGGGGATATATTCACCAGTGTCTCTGCTACTACGCAAGGACTTTATAAGCATGATACAGGCAGTTTGACCTCTGCCATACGTTTAGCGGCTTTAGCGTTTCCTGAGCATCCAGTTCCACTAGGTGTTTATTACCAAAAATCACGTGATTTATTTACTTTGCCACAAAAAGTTAATAAAACCATTGATGATCTACCCGGATTATTTAGAGCTAAAGCCAGTTGGCAACAAAGTTAGTAAGTGGATAATTAACCAATTCGAATGCTAAATTGGTTCTTATAAATTCTTAACTTAGTGAGAGGAGGAGTTCAGTTACCTCACTCTGAACCTCTGGTTGCTTCGCTTTGCTCGCAATGACGGGCTCCATCCGTATAATTTTAATCAAACTATGACAAAAGTGTCCTCTTGAGTCCGAATCTGAGTCTTTGGTTGTTGCCACTAGAGACCTGTGTTGTTTGGGAACTGTATTTTCGATAATAATTTAGGAACACTAAAGAGTGTTCTATTGTATGGATGGAGCCCGTCATTGCGAGCAAAGCGAAGCAACCC
>NZ_JBAQZB010000038.1:0-9263 GCF_049790535.1 Legionella sp. | reverse complement strand
ATGGTCTACGTTCAGGCCACGCTCCAGAGCAAGCTCCTCAACATCACGATAGCTCAGGGAATAGGCCAGATAACATCTGACCAACAGCAGGATCATATCCTGTTTGAAATACTTCCATTTGAAACTGAGCATCGTCGAACTCCAAAAAATTTGGAAATTTTACCAGCGCCTGAAATTTTCTGCGACAAAACCTGTCTTGCATGCTATCTTGCAAACTTGCTCACCCATGATGACTGCTCTGTATTTATTGAAACACCGTCCTTTCTCAAAAAACGGTGGGTATTTATTCTTTCTTTTGGTGATGAAAAAATTATTACTAAGCTGGTGGAACTTGCTAAATCATTAGTGTCAAACATTTACACGCACCGCCAGATTTAATATATTCACCCATTTCACATTCATGTACATTAAATCCATACTCTTCTAATAATTTGAATGTTTTAGGACAACGGGCAGGTATAATAATATCATTTCCAATTACTACTGCATTACAGGCAAAATGTTTTGCCTCGTCTTCTGTCACAGGAATAAGCTCACCCATTTTCCGCATCATTTCCTGAGATTTCTGACTAAAAGCGTGAGGGTACCAAAGTGCTAACGAAGAATTTAACGGACAAAAACAAGTATCTAAATGATAGAAATAAGGGTCAATAAGTTCACAAAAAATGAGATTAAATTGCTTAAAAAATGGTTGGTCATAACTGGATAGATCGCTGCGAAAACCGTAACCTACTGCTAAATAATTATTGAAAAATAATGCATCGCCCGCTCCTTCAAAAGTAGGTGGTTGTATAATTTCAGGCTTTGTATTGATAATCTCAAAGCCTTCTTTTTCAAACCACGATTTAAAGTAATTACTTTCTGACTGGCGTTCTATATTTTTAAAGGAACTAATCCAAACTTGGTTTTGGTAAATAAGTCCTGCGTTTGCTGTAAATACCATATCAGGGAGACCATGAATAGGTTCAATTAATTTAACCTGCGTATCTAAATTCAATATAGTTTCATATAAGCTTTGCCATTGCTTTTGTGAGTTCATCTGGTTAACGGGTTGATCAATATGCATCCAATGATTGATTTCGTAAAAAATGCCATAATGCTGAGGCTTGCACATTAAAATATTCATATCATTATTCCTTGAAAATAACGGGTTCAATTTGGCCAGACGGCTAACCAATTTCCAGAGAAGTTAGTCCAATCCATTTTTCATTATTTATAGGGATAACTTCCCCTTTGTACATACGAAACGTTTCAAATGTTTTTTCTAAACCAAATTGTTCCATTAAATGAATCGCTTCAGAATTAGCTGGCGCATCAATATGCACTTGATCTTGCTTGCCAACGCAGCGGCACAAGGCAGTATATATTCTTTTAGCAATCATCTGATTATCTGCAACTAAAGGGGCTATTTTATACCCCTCATTTGCTTTACTAATTACGCCATAACCGCAAAGCTCACCATTTTCAATAGCTGCTAATACATGGGATTGAGGCATTGTTAACCATTTAGAAAGAAATTTCGGACGAGGAGCTTGAAATAAGCGAGCATCATAATCAATAAGAGAAGTTAAGGACATCGGTTTATGTAGAGAAATTTCTTTCTCTGACGATTCAAAAAAAGACTTTTGTGAGTCTAAAAGATTCCCACGCCAGCGGATATTACTATGTGCCAGCTTAAAGCCTTCTTTCTCATATTGACCTATTTGTTCGCTTACGCCGTTAAGCCCGATGGTAGAGCAATCTTTTAGATTACCCATAACCATATCCCAAAGTAACTTGCCATAGCCTTGGCCTCTGTAAGAAGGGGCGACAATGTAAAGACCTAAAAAAGCAAAATTTGGCGCATAACGAACAGCAGCCAATGAAGCAACTGGCTTATCATCAATTTCAAGTAGATGATAGCCTTTTGGATCAGCCTCATACAACGCATCAATTTCGTAAAGTCCAGGGTTCCACGATTCTTTAATTGCCCAATTAACAACCAATTGCAAATCTTTTTTGCTCATTTCACGAACATTAATTTTTCTTTGGCATATAATTTGTGTGAATTTTGAGGTAGAATTGTCACTGTAAGGTCTAAACAAGTGACTGTATGGCAAGGATGATAGGGATAGTAAACGACGACCAGTAAACATAAGACACTGCTCCAAGTTAATTAGGTAAGTTTCATAAGGATAATGATTAAACTGTTCAGGCTAGCGCGCTTATGTAAAACAATTTATAAGTTATAAGGATTTACATCGTGAAACTTCACTTACACTCTCCTTCGGCAATACAGGCCATTCACCAATTTATTGAATATCAAGCCATCCATAACCCAAATCTGCCAGCCTTAGAATTTCATGGCGATATCCTAACATACAAGTTGCTTAATATCCAGGCTAATAAGCTGGCTCATTTCCTCATAAGAATGGGGGTTCAAGCTGAAACAATAGTTGGTATTTCTGTCAAACGTTCACTCAATATGGTGATTGGAATTCTTGCCATTTGGAAAGCTGGGGGGGCTTATCTTCCAATTGATCCAGAATACCCCACACATCGAATTGAGTATATTTTTGATGACTCTGCAATCCAATTATTATTAACAGAACAATCACTCTTAGAACATTTACCTCCTGTTGCAATTAAGACTATATGTTTAGATACAGATAAATCACGTTTCGAGGCATTTTCCCAAGATAACCCGCCCTGTTTTTTGAAGTCAGATAATTTAGCTTATCTTTTATATACTTCAGGCTCTACAGGTAATCCCAAGGGAGTAATGGTTAGCCATGCAAATTTAATTGCAACTTATCTAGGTTGGCAAGAAATTTACAATTTAACTTCCCAAGATTGTCATCTACAAATGGCCAGTTTTTCTTTTGATGTTTTTGCAGGCGACTTATTAAGGGCGTTATGCTCAGGCGCTAAGCTAGTAATATGCTCCAAAATTAATTTATTAAGGCCAGAGAAGCTTTATAATTTGATAATCACTCAGGATGTTAATTGTGCTGAATTTGTTCCAACTATTTTACGACGATTGATAAGTTATGTGAAAGCAAAAAACAAGGACTTTAGCTTTATGCGTCTTTTACTTTGTGGATCAGATAGTTGGACTTTAGGTGAGTACCGTAATCTTAAACAATTTTGTGGTCATAAAACCCGAGTGATTAATTCTTACGGGCTTACTGAAGCAACTATTGATAGTACTTGGTTCGAAGAGGTAGAATCATTAATAACACTATCATCACAGCAATATGTTCCTATTGGTAAGCCATTCCCACATACTCAAATCTATTTGCTTGATGAAAATTTCAAAAAGGTAGCCAAAGAAGAGATTGGAGAAATATACATTGGTGGGTTAGGAGTTGCACGAGGCTATTATAACAAGCCTGAATTAAATCAGGAGCGCTTTATTATGCATAGCTTTGACGAAAAGCTTTCTGTTAAACTATATAAAACAGGTGATCAAGGCCGCTTTTTAGCAGATGGAAGTGTTCAATTCCTAGGAAGAAAGGATAATCAAATTAAGCTGCGGGGCATTCGTATTGAACTCAGCGAAATAGAATGTGCTATTAATAGTTTTCCTTCTGTTAAAGAAAATATTGTTATTCTTAATGAGCAGGAACCAAGCCATCCTCGTTTGGTGGCTTATGTGGTTGTTGAACAAGAAGCGAAAGAAACTTTATCAGAATTGCGTCACTTCTTAATAGAAAATTTACCTGGCTATTTGATTCCTGCCAACTTTGTTCCTCTAGATGTGCTCCCTTTAACCCCAAACGGTAAAATTGACCGAGAAAATCTTAAAAATAGACATGTAGTATTTCAGTTACCCCATGATGCGTTTGACGACTTAATATTGCCCCGGTCGTTGCATTTACCCCAGAATAATCGGGTAAAAGAGGATCATGGTAATTAATTACAGCAATATGGGCTATATTTAATAAAATCTGTTGATAGAATCTGACTGTTAACAATACTAATGGGGGTGCTTCCGATACTTTTAGGTCACTAACTGATTTGAACCAAGCGATGTTGTGGTTTATTGCTCATTGTTGAATAGTTTTAACTGGGGAGATGATTGAGACAATCTTAAAATTTCTAGCAAATAGTTGAGTTGCGCATTAGTAATGCTATCTTACCTATTAAGTAACAAGAGTTGGTCATAATTACTCGAAGCTCGTATAATTTTAAACTAAAATTCTAAATAGATATTTATATCTTCCTTACACAGCAATCGAGCATAGGATATCACAAAATATGAGTATTAATCCATCAAGTTTAATAAAAAACCCTCTTTTCCAAGCTATTGCTGATGGATTACCGGAAATTCTTGTCATTCTGGATGATCAATTTAAGGTTGCTTTATTGAATGATAGCGCGGAAAAATTATTGCATTGCCCCTTAATTGAAGCATATGGTAAGCCCTTCTCAGAGATTTGTCACCAGGCACATTTTGCTTTTTTCATTTCCGATTATATTAAAACACATGCTAATAATACATTGAATCAAGAGATCACAACGTTAATCGATAACACAAAACTGACATGGCGGGCATTTTCTATAGAAACCCCTGAAGGTTTATTTCATGTGCTCAAAACAATTAATTTTTCTGACAAAGAGAATAAAAATGCAATCTTTCATTTGGAAACATTAATTGAAAACATGCCATGTAACGTATATTGGGTAGATAAAAATTGTTTAATGCTAGGCTGTAATCAAAACGTTCTAACCATGCTCAATATGACTATGGAACAGTTTCTAGGCAAATCTTATGAAGAACTCGCTTTTCTTTGCAATTGGCCAGAAGGTCTAGCGTCTAAACTGAAAAATGATGATTTGACAGTGCTACATAGCGGGAAAGGTATTTATGGTATTGAAGATCCTCCTATTCCTCATTCGAATAATACTTTTTTACACTTATTAACCAGCCGTGTCCCGCTTCGCAACAAAAACGGTGAAATTATTGGCGTGGCAGGAATTTCGACGGATATTACCGCTCTTAAGGAAGCCAAAGAAAAATTAGAAGCGGCTAGTCGTGCTAATATTCAAAATTTGGCTGATTTAAACACTCTTATTACAGGTCAAGCACAAGACAGCTCATCAAGTGCAGAAGAATATGCACAAGAAATATGTGCATTTTATCAATCCATCATTGCCAACATGCCTGATCATGTCTACTGGTTAGATAGAAAGTGTGTTTTACGAGGTGGTAATAATGAATTGGCTCATTTTTTCGGTTTAAAATCTGCTTCTGAATTAGCGGGTTTAACTTATGAGGAAATGAGTAAGCTAGCTAATTGGACAGAAGGGCAAGGACAATCTTTTAAGGATGCTGAATTAGAGGCCATGTCTACAGGTGTGCCTCGATTAAATGTTGAAGAGCCTGTTGTTTTTGTTGATGGGCAGCCGAAATACTATATCTCAAATAAAGTCCCCCTTTATAATAATAAAGGGAAAATTATAGGTGTATTGGGTATTACAACTGATGTTACCGATTTAAAAGAAGCAAAAGAAAAAGCAGAAGCAGCCAGTCGTGCTAAATCGGAATTTATAGCAAATATGTCTCACGATTTTGTGACACCTCTCACTGGTATTATCAATATGTCTTCTGACTTAATGGATGAGCAATCTACACCAGATAATCAACAACGAGCTCAATGGCTTAACAAAAGCGGTGAGCGATTATTAGAATTATGTACAGGTATATTGCAATCTGTCTCCGCGGATAAATATACTGAGCAAGTCTTAAACGAAGAATGTTTTGATTTGCATCAATTTATTGATGCAATTGAAAAACTTGAAAAGCCCATGATTCAATCAAAAAAACTTGAATTTAAAGTAGATATTGCTAAATCTATCCCACCTTATTTAATTACTGATCGAGTTAAATTACATCGAGTTTTGCTTAATTTGCTGGGGAATGCAATTAAGTTTACTCAGACAGGCTATGTTGGCGTAAAAATTAAATTGCTTAAAAAAAATAAGAAAAAAGTTACATTGGCTATAAGTGTAGTTGATACCGGCAGAGGCATTGCGCCTGATTTACAAGAAAAAATATTTGAACGTTTTTTTCGAGTAAATCCCTCTTACAGAGCAATCGATAAAGGGTATGGTATTGGTTTGCATATTGCTCAAAAATATGTGCATTTATTAGGAGGAGAAGAAGGAATTCAATTAGAAAGTAAGGAGGGTAAAGGTAGTCGTTTTTATTTTGTATTGTCTTTTAAAATAGGTAATGCGAAAGATGCGGTTCAAATTGTACCTGAACAAGAGCAATCAATTGAAGTTATTAAAAAACCAAACGATATGAAGACAGAAGAGACACAACCCCCTTCTTCTCTTCAACAAAAAGATACCTTACTAAGTAACTCACCTTTGTTGTTGCTGATTGAAGACACCCCACCAGCTCTACTTGGCCTTGAGTCAATTGTAAAAAAAGCAGGTTGTCGATTTAAATCAGCGATTGATGGTGAAACGGGTCTAGAGCTTGCAAAAAATAACGATTTTGATTTGATTATTACAGACATAGGGTTGCCTGGCATATCAGGCATTGAAGTAAGCAAACAAATTCGAGATTGGGAAAAAGCCAATCATAGAAAAAAAGTCCCCATTGTCGCTTTAACAGCACATGCCACTCGAATGGCTGAGCCAGAATGTTTGGAAGCAGGCATAGATAAAGTATTCACTAAGCCAGCTAGTATAGCTATGCTTAAAAATCTAATTCAGCAGTTTATTTCAAAAAATGATATTGATTCTAATGTTGCTCAGCAATCAATGCTTTCTAAAAAAGACATATCTACCCCACCAAAGACTGGCCTAGGTCCTGATTTACCTGATACAGAAGAAGAATTATTCATGTTAGATCAGTATCCTTATCTTGACATGAAAGTACTTAAAGAAATTTATGGCGATGATTATTACAGCATCATAGGCGAGTCTTTAGAATCAATGCCTAGTCAAATAATTAAAGATAAAAAAGAGATTATGGACGCTTTTATAGCTAAAGATTGGGACAAGGTTGAAAAATTAGCTCATAGGGCGAAAGGAGGTGCCCTTTCTTGTGGTACTTTACGCATGAAATATGCTTGTCAATATTTAGAGCGTTGTCGTAAGGCTGGTCACTCGAAATCATTAGAGAAACTATATTATCAATTAATGCAGGTTCTGGATGAAACGAAGGCTTATATTGAGAAGTGGTTAAAAATGAGCAGAGAGGTTTGAACAAAAGAATTACTCAGGTAGCTAACGTATCTCTGTGCAAAATGTGTTGTAATTCGACCTGAACGATGACCTAATAAATCTTGTCGGTCTATTAATTAAAACACACTCCCATCACACTCAAGAGGCAAATATTCCGTTCTTATCTGCTACTTTTTATAATTTAACTCGTCCTCAGAGGATGGTACAGTAACCTTGCTTTTTATCAGGATTGTCTCCTATTGCTTTGATATGGTTCCTCGTTTCTCTAGTTAATTTCAAGAAGGAAGATACAGGGACAGCCTGACTTGATTTAGCATAGGATAGTGCTGAGCTGACTCCCAAACTTTTTAAGCGCGCACTGGAAATTTCAGAAGCAGCAATAGATGATAGATGTTCATTATAACTCGCTATTGATGTTTTTGGTTTTTTACCTAAAACACTAGACATTTTTGAATAACTTCCAAATGCTGGAACTACTTGTGGGTGCGGATAAAAATGCGAATGAATAGACTTTGCCAACTGTGTTGCAGATAAAAGGCCAGCATTTAAAGCTCGAAAATAGGGCACACCTAGGGCTGCATCCCCAACTAGAAACCATGTTTTTCCTCCATGCTCTTGTGCAAATAGTTCACTACGATAGACGGGTAAATTAATAGCAGTAATTCGCTCACAGTTCTCAATTCTTTGTTCACTAACCAGCTCAGATCGGGCAAGCAGCCATTGTTTAATACTTGTAATTAATTTTTTTATTCCTGGCGATTGTATCTCTTCTGCTTTAAGTAATGTTAAGGGAGTTTTAAAACTGATACCTAAATCTTGCATTTCTTCGAAGGTAGTCTGATCAATAAAAAAACGAATAGATACTTGCGATTGCCCTTCATGTTCTTTACCAACATGTTCCGATGCAAAGTGTTGAATAAGAGATAAGATAGGAAAAAACTCCATTTGGAGATGCATTTTTCTTGATGGTCCTCGTACTGTATATTTGATTTCAGCAATATACTGTAGATCTTCTTGAATAATTTTTTTATCCCTAAAAACTTCCTTTCGCACAAGACTATGAGAGCCATCTGATCCCACGATAACAGATGTCTCAGGATTAGCTTCAGCTAATTCTTGTGTTGAGAGGATATGTTGGTATTGAATCTCAATCCCTACTTCTTTCGCAAACGTCAACAATTTTTCTTCTATAACTTTTGTGGGTACTGTGTTAATTAGTTGATTCAGTATGGCTTGAAATTGTGGGTTTAGGTGCGAACCTTTATATGATTTTTTATCAACATGTAGAACATGATCACGTTGATATTCTTCATATTTTTCATACATACGTATCTTGAGATTAGGACAGAATAATTTTGTTTGGATCGCGGCAAATAAACCTACCGGACCTGCTCCTATAAAAATTACATCAGGGCTTGGCATAACAAATAACTCCAGAATAATAAATTGCTTCATTATATCACGATTTGAAGGACATGAACCGAGCACTAAGGCAAGCAGCTTACGTTAGTGATATTGAAGTGTTGAAGCTCTTAATTGGTACCCATAGAGCCTCAGTGAATGAATGTTCTCCAAAAACCCAACAAACGGTATTAGATTTTGCTTTCAAAAGCAAAAGTGAGTCAAGCATAAAAGAAAGTTGCATACAATTGTTAAAACAAAATGGTGCTCAATCTATGCAGCCACAAGAAGTAATAGAATCTACTACAGCGAAAATCTAGCGGTGTAGGTTTAAATATAAAGCTCAGGGGTTTTAATGTAATGAACCATCCCCCCACTAAGTTGGAATTTAATATAACCAGCTTAGTATTCGAATTTGGATAATTTGAAATTGGATGGGAGATTCATAATGAATATTAGCTTATATGAAAGCGGTGATGAGTGCTTTTGAGAAACATTTTTGGAAAACTGCTTAACTTAGAGTTAACACTTTTTGATAGTTTCTTCCATGCGTTCCCTAATGGATTCACGTATACTAGGCGAGGGACAAAATAAAGAATTGAGATCTACATGGATACAGGGGAATAAGCTATCCAAAATAATTTTAAATATTTATTTTATAACTTATTGATTTTATTATA
>NZ_JBAQZB010000037.1:0-5858 GCF_049790535.1 Legionella sp. | reverse complement strand
CTTGCTGCTTTCTAATAACAGCCTTTTCCATTGGTTAATTTGTGTTGGATGTACTTCAAATTCCGATGCTAATTCATTGGGCGTTTTATGACCTTTTAATGCCTCTATCGCAACTTTTGACTTAAATAAGGGAGAAATATTACATTATCAATGCATAACCACAACTCTTAAATATGGAGAGCAGGTTTTAACTCTGCAAATAATTCTCGAAAAAGATCACACGCACCTAAATATATTCCTGGGCTATTAGATTCTCTCGGGCCAGCTATATTAAGTACGCAGATATTTTCTCTCCTTATCCACTCGTGTATCTCACCAACTGCACTATCTCTTTCAGTTAAGCTGATAATTAGGTGTGGTTTTCCTTGTCGCTCTGCATCTGCAATCGTTAATCGAGTGCCATCTTGTATTTTTTCAGACAGAGGTAAACATGGAGCAATAATTAAGGTCCCATCAGAATCACGAATATTTAGCTTGGTTCTTTCATCTGGATCTATAGTAGCCGCCTTTTTCAAAGAGGGATATCTATCTAATATACAGACACCATTTTCATCTAATCCACCTTTGGGGCACCAGCCTCCGATGGGTATCTTTAACTCTTCAGCAATTAAAAGGCCTGCTTGATCAACGCCAGTTTGGCCCCCTGATACGATTTGTTCAATCATATAATAGACTCCTGATTGTTTGAATATTTGAATGGAGTAAATTTTTTCGGAAAATCGTAAACATTTTTTTGAGAAAATAATGGAAAATTAAGAACTAAGCAAATTGTAGGATAAAAATCTGATAACCAAGTGATGATCGTTGATTAATTTAAAGAAATCATTATCTCTAGGAATTATTATAATTTGGTTTTGTTATTTGGTTTTAATTCTTTACGTAGATTTAGTTGTTCATTATTCTACAGCAGGAAGCAATTTTTTATATTATGGAAGCTTATCTATTTCATTTGTTGCCATATACTATGTTATTTATTCAACTTATTGCCAAATAATTCAATTAATTTCCCCTTAGAATAGTAATTAGGGTTTTACCGCATATCCAGCCCAAACTGGCAATGAGACAGCTAAGCGACTTTAAGTGCTAATATTTTGTCCATATCGAACAACATATCCTGTTCTTCAATATCCTGAGTAAAGTCATATTCCCCATGCAAATTGACGTAATGCCAGATTAAAGTCGACCCATTGCGAATAATGGTTAATAATGCCTTCCTGCTTTCTTCATCCTCTAATAAGGCTAATTTTTGCGAAAGATATAGCTCATTCCATAATACAATTGCATTCTGGATTAAGCGCTGGCAGCCAACAACCATTTCCTGTTCCTCTTTACTGCTGTATTGAATCTCCTGGTTGTTACCAAACAAAATAGCTTTTGAAAATTTATTTGATAGCTCAATGCGATTTAACTGTTTTTCAACAGCCTGCCGTAATTCCACATCATCAATATACCGAAGAATAAACAGACTTTTAATGATCCGTCCAAATTCCTTGATGGCACAGTACAATGGATGCTGTTTAGAATATGAACTGAGGCGCTTGAACAGTTGTGATGCCGTTGTGGCTTTAAGTTTAATCGTAACCATCAAACGCAAAATATCATCCCAATGTGTTTTAATTAAATCAGTGTCGATATAGCGATGCGGGAGTATTTTATATCCTTTGGTTTCATAGGTGCTTCTAGAGTTAAAACTGTATAGGGTGGCTTTCTTCAGCCCTTTAATTCTGGGTGCAAAGTAAATCCCCAGCATATTCAATATCCCAAAAATTGCTTCAGAATAACCATGTGTATCAGTGGAATGGATTGTGCTCTTGATCGAAAGATTATGTAATAACCCATCCGCGACATAGGCTGCTTCACGTTCAGAGCTACTGATGGACGTAGTATAAAATAGGCGATTGAGCTCATCAATAAAGCTGTAAAGTGAAGATCCTGAACCGCTTCCAAAGTATTTAAATGATTTATTGGCATTTAATGACTCAACAACTACGCTGACTTTTCGCCCATCGCTTGATGTATGTAATTCACCAGGATTTTTTTGATAGATGCTGGCTAATGATAGCTTACCGAGCAGATCAAGAATGCATTGATTGGCTGCGTTAATGTTATCAAGACTCATGTGCCAGTTTACAAAGTTTTCCAGGGCATCTGCCGTAATCCCTTTCGAGACATTGGCCATCTTGCTGATGCCAATGTTGCATCCCATTCCTAAAATCGCCGCATAAAATATGGATTTTTTGGGCAAGATCTTCTTGTCTTTAACGCTGTGATGGCGAAAGCAATCGAGGTAACCAGTTAACCACTGAATATCACTCAATATTTTCAGTACCGATGTGTATTTCTGATCAGAAAACAGAGAAGATACAGACTGCGTATTTATCTTTTCGACTTTAGGCGTTGCCAGAACCATTCGTCCTTTTGAATCAAATTTGATGTGCAGATTTTTGTCTGCCTTGATACGGCGATTGGTTTTATGATATGCACCATGAAGCTTTTTTTGAAGGGTTAAAATTAATTGATAAATGTCTGCAAAATCGAGTAGTCCGGCTTCTTCCAGTAACCGATTTCTGTTAGCCTGCCAGTGTTCTTTGGGATGTAAATAATTTTCCAGTGACAGATAGCGATAGGCTGGTTTCAGACTGATAACACCCGCTTTTAAAGCGTCGGCCGTATAAAAATACAGCAGCACCTTATAAAGGGAGATCCTGAATTTACCTTCACTGGAATAAAGTACCACCTGCTCCCTTTCAGATAAAAAGCCGACTGGCGCCTCTTTCCCCACATTCCCTGTTTTAGCCTGATAATGTTTAATGGCTACCAAAATAGCAGGAATATCCTGATTTTCCGGGATATCAAATGCAATATTACGCAAAATGTCAGCTACTCTGTTCTGTAATTTAAGAGACAAATCCTCCAGTATCTGGTAATAGTTTTGTGCATTCATCTCATCGAGTGCCTGTTTTGTACATTCATCCAGTTTTGGTTCCGGTGGATAGATTTCCAGGTGCTGATGATAGTCCTCTAACAGCTGCCTGATTTGCTGAATCTTCTCCGAATCGCTTAAAACAGGGGATGTTGCCAGCTTTTCAATTTTTTTCAGTTGAGCCTTATAGGATATTCTTGCATCTGATAATAATTGCAGGGTTTCCTTTTGCTGGTCTTTCTGTTTAAAGATCTGTTCCTTTTCATTTTTCACAGCAGCGTTTTGTGTGGCCTTCGCACAATTCAGTAAAATATCAGCAAAAATATCCTGTCTTAACTGATATTGATGAACCAGAAAACAGATTATATGGAGATAGCGTTTATCAGACTGAAGCTGATTAATTTGAAACAGGCTGGCCTTGCGAATCCAGGTTGCATAATGCTTGATTGTGTCATTGTGCAAATTTAGTCCGTCTAGCAAGGGGACAATACTATTGTATATGATTTGGATTAGTTGATAATCTTGGATACTTTCCTTGATTTCCTTTGGTTTTCTTGAGTGACTGATTGTTTTAAGTCTGGCAATTGTTGAAGAATCGGCATCATCCATTTTAAGAAGAGCATCCAGGTTTATTTTGTGATCATCGGATAATTGATCCTCAATCATATGAACCAGATGTTTATCATAATCACTGATTATTTCTGTGATACTCAGGGCAAATCGATTATAACGAGGGATCTCAATGTGCCTGGCTTTCAGAAGATCGAATACATCCTGTAAAATCTGTTTTGGTGGGTAACGACGGGCAACTCGATCATGGATGCTTTCCCTGAACAATATTTTTGCCTCTTCATCAAAGGGTTTTATCGCTAGATATTCCCGAATTATCTGTTTGTGGTAATTAAACGTCCGCTGATTATATTTTGTTAGTAGCACCTCATTCCTGTCAAAGCCATATTGGTGGCATATGACCTTGAGATCAGATTCATAAAACTGTCTTGGCTGGTAGAATCGCGCTCCTGCCAGGCAATACCCAAACAATAAAATAAATCCAGCTTTATTGGTAATACTTTCCACGCTTTTCAGCCAGACTGCTACTTCTGGTGGTAAACAAAAATATTTATTTTGTTCATCCTGGGAAAAATTTGGCGGAGCATTGAAAATATTTTGTTCTGCCGGGGTCAGTATTTCAAGCTTTGCCATTAAGGTACATCCAGGACATTAAATTTAATTCTTTTAACGCTCGTTTTATAAAGCGAAAAACTATAACATATAGGTGCTTCATAAACGATAATAAAATCTATTGTGTTATGTATCAAAACCACCTTAATACAGAAGTAATAATAACTGGATGAAATTTGTATGATTTATGGATATGTTCGGGTGAGTACTCAAGAACAAAATGTTGATAGCCAAAAAAACAGCATCAGTCGATATTGCATGGATCAGAAACTAATGGTTGATGAGTGGATTGAGTTGGAAATGTCTTCACGCAAATCTACTGCTCATCGCCGGATTGATGAATTGCTAAATAAATTATTACCAAGTGATATTGTTATTTCTTGTGAATTATCACGCTTAGGCCGTTCAATTAAAGAAACACTTAATACGATTGAAACAATTACTCAGGATAAACAAGCAAGGTTGATTTTGATTAAGCAGAATCTTGATTTAAATCCTGATGCCAAGAATAATATGACAAATAAAGTATTGATTACTATTTTTTCAATGCTTGCCGAGTTAGAAAGAGATTTTATTTCGGAAAGAACAAAAGAGGGATTAAAAGCACGTGCAGCTAAGGGAATAAAACTTGGTAAACCTAAGGGAGTAGTTCAAGCTTCAATGTATGATAAGGACGAAGAAAAAATTCTGCATCTTTATCATCTTGGAGTTCCAATCCAAAAAATTATTAAAACTCATTTAGGCTATGGCAAGTATCTGTCACTAAAAGCTTTTATTAGTAAATCAAAGAGAAGAGAATGTATCTTATAACAAATCAGATCACCACACTCCTTACTTATATTTTCCTTTACCTAACCGTTATATTTTTGTGGGTACCCCACTTTAAAAGAATTCCCTTATGGAGTTTGATGTTAGGGGTTTCAATACTATTTGGCTTAATTAGCAAACGGATTGAATTAATTTCTGTTGTTTTTATTTTACTCTTGGCTTGCTTTGCCTATTTTCTACAAAATATAAAAATATCTCTAATAGTACGAATTTTATCTGCGGTAGGACTATTGATTTTAGGGTGTGGATTAGCATTACATATTGTACCTGGATTTCATAATCTTCAAGTATTAGATAAAGTAAAAATTAGTGAAGATGGAATTCCATTTAGTCTTTATCTAAATTTTGATAAGACAATTGTAGGCATCTTTATCTTAGGTATTCTTCATCAGCTAATTACAACAAAAAATGAATGGATTAAAATGTTCAAAGGTATGACTCCTGGGGCATTAGTATTAATCTTGATTATAGCCTGCCTCTCATTTCTATTTCATTATGTTCGATTTGATCCAAAATTACCGAGTAGCTTACTAATATGGTCATGTACTAATTTATTATTTGTTTGTGTAGCAGAAGAAGGTTTTTTCAGAGGATTTATTCAAAAATATTTATGCTTGGTATTTCAAAATATTAAGTATGGAAACTTACTAGCAATTTCTATTGCATCTATTCTTTTTGGATTAGCTCATTATACTGGAGGAGTTTTATATGTGCTCTTGGCTTTTATTGCAGGGATGGGTTACGGGTTTATATATTTTCGTACTAAACGAATTGAATCAAGCATCATCACTCACTTTTTATTAAATTTAATTCATTTTTTGTTTTTTACGTATCCCGCATTAGCCAGCGCTATACATTAAGTGAAGATTTTTTTAGGTTGATGGATTCCTCATTGCCAGTTTGGGCTGGATATGCGGGAAAACCC
>NZ_JBAQZB010000036.1:0-34303 GCF_049790535.1 Legionella sp. | reverse complement strand
CTTGCTGCTTTCTAATAACAGCCTTTTCCATTGGTTAATTTGTGTTGGATGTACTTCAAATTCCGATGCTAATTCATTGGGCGTTTTATGACCTTTTAATGCCTCTATCGCAACTTTTGACTTAAATTCTGAACTGAACTTTTTGTGAGCCATTTTTAACCCCAATTACAATCGTTTCTTTTCTATACCACTGTCTCATTTTTGGGGCCACTTCTAACCTTCAAATACCCCTTTACTATGTGTTAGCAATTGCGTCCAAAACGCAATAATGAAGAAATAGGCAACTGATTAAGATTTGCCAATTCTATTAGGAATGCTTTTTTAAAAAAGTTAATATTTTCAAGGAGAATAGGTATAGAATAGAGATCTAACCGATATCTGCTGTTTAGAAAGGAGATTATAATGCAGCTTCTCTCAGAACATTTAAATGACATCCACAAACACACCTTATCGATATCTTGCTGGGGAGCAAAGCTATGGGCCATGTAATCTCCTTTGCAACAGGTTTAATTATTGTTTGGATTGTAGGCTATTTTCTTGTTGTAGGGAGCAGTATCTTAATTCCGATTGTCATTGCCGTATTTATTTGGTACCTCCTCAACACCATCCGTGGAATTATTCAACAGACACCTATTATCGGAAAATTTCTCCCTTATTGGCTTTCTCTAATTTTAGCGTTTGTGGTCACTGCTATTCTCATTACCATTTTTGCTAATATTATTTCTAATAATGTAAGTAATGTAATTAATGCTTCAGGCCGCTATCAAGAACATTTATTAACCATTATCGATAGCATTGATAAAAAATACCACATTGAAGTATTAGCTAATATAAATCAAATTATAAAAACCATTAATGTTCAAACCACCGTATTAAAAATTTCCGGGGTATTCACCACGCTGGCCAGTTCTACTGTACTTATCTCGCTATACGTTGTTTTTTTATTTGTCGAACAGCATTTTTTCCAAAGAAAATTGGATTCCATGATTACCTCTTTAGAAAATCAACAATTAATGAATAATATCTTGACTCATATTGTCAATGATACGCAAACCTATCTAGGGCTAAAAACACTTTTAAGTTTTCTTACTGCAATAGCCAGTTGGTCTATCATGAAATGGGTGAGAGTAGATTTTGCCGAATTTTGGGCACTGCTTATTTTCTTTTTAAATTTTATACCCAATATCGGTGCTATTATTGCCACTCTTTTTCCAGCAACGATAGCTGTAGTACAATTTTCGAGTTGGTTACCGTTCATCGAAGTCATTGTCGGTTTAGGGACAGTTCAATTTATTGTAGGAAATTTAATTGAACCCCGTTTCTTAAGTCATACGTTAAATTTAAGCCCACTAGTCATCCTGATTTCATTAGCACTTTGGGGTTCAATATGGGGAGTATTAGGAATGTTTCTTTCTGTACCCATCACCGCAATGATGATGATCATATTTGCTCATTTTGAAAGAACACGACCTATCGCCGTTCTTTTATCTCAGGATGGCGATATTTTTAAGGCTTATGAAACCATTCCGGTTGAGAGTCTTCCTGAAAAAAACTGGTTACAGTATTAGGGTCGCCACTACTTCAAGGATTGAGCAATGCACAAAAAACCTGCCCTACAACGAAAACTTAATGCCCGCATATTAGGCATGATTGCTCTTGGTGGTTCGATTGGAACAGGTATTTTTTTAGCCAGTGGTAATGCATTAGCCACTGCTGGACCGGGAGGAACCTTGCTTGCCTATTTTATTGTGGGCATTATGGTCTATTTTTTAATGACTAGCTTAGGCGAAATGGCTGCATTCATGCCCAATACGGGGGCATTCTATTCGTATGCGGCCCGCTTTTTTGATCCTTCTTTAGGTTATGCCCTAGGATGGAATTATTGGTATAGCTGCGCTGTTTATATTGCTTCTGAGATTTCAGCTTCTGCATTAATCATGCATTTTTGGTTTCCCAATAGTTCTCCTTCAATTTGGTGTGGCACTTTTTTATTTTTAATTATTGGTTTTAATGCAATATCAACCAAGGTACTGGGAGAAATAGAATATTGGATGTCATTTCTTAAAATTACTGTGGTTACTCTCTTCATTATTACTGGATTCATTCTCGTTACTGGTATCACTTCTTATCAAGCAGGAGGACTCCAAAATTGGTGGATTGGTAATACTCCCTTTCATGGCGGCTGGAGCGGGCTCTTTAATGCCTTTATTATCGCTGGTTTTTCTTTTCAGGGCACCGAAATAGTCGGGATTGCCGCAGGAGAAAGTAAAAGACCACGTATAAATGTTCCTAAAGCAATAAAAATGGTTTTTTGGCGAATCTTAATATTTTACATTTTATCAATTTTTGTTATTAGTCTGCTTTTACCCTATACATCCCCTCAATTAGTAGGGTCGGAAATAGTCACCAGCCCTTTTACCTTGGTTTTTAAACAATATAACGCTCGCTTTGCTGCACTCCTCATGAATACAGTGATCTTACTAGCTATCCTATCTACCGCAAACTCCTTCATGTATGTGGGCAGTAGAATGCTTTGGTATCTATCAATGCAAAACCATGTGCCACAAATTTTTTCCAAAGTGAGTCGACGAGGAATACCCATTTACGCTTTGGCATTAACCAGTACAGTTGCTATGCTGGCTTTTCTATCCTCTATTTTTGGTAATGGTACTGTTTATTTCTGGTTACTTAATGCCACCAGTCTTTCCGGATTTATTGCCTGGATGGGAATCGCTATCAGTCATTTTCGGTTTCGCAAAGCTTATTTGTTACAAGGAAAAGACTTGGCTTCGCTTCCTTATTTAGCAAAAGGATATCCCTTTGGTCCTTTGTGTGCATTTGGATTATGCCTCATCATCATCGGTGGACAAAATTACTCTGCACTTATGGCAGATCCTATAAACTGGTATGGCTTACTTATTTCCTATATTTGCATTCCACTTTTTTTATTAGTTTGGCTTGGTCATAAATTGATAAATAAAACTAAAATGGTCCCGCTTCTAAAATGTGACTTTAATATAGAATAATAGGAATTTAATTGCTTGCCGTTTTTGTGAAAAAATCGATCATTTTAGCTCGAACATATCCTAATCGTAACTCTTTAAAAACTCGCGCGATAAGAATACATCCATATCGCGCCTTTAAATGTTACACTATGAATAGTTTTTTCTATTAATAACCATTACCATGATACACTCTTTTTACTACAGGCTTGTATCGAACAGGATGATTCATGGTATTCACAACACGATAGCCTCCACGACCATTTTGGTATCCTACACGGGAGTAATTATACCCGTTAACACCATTGCGATAGCCGCCGCGGGTGTAGTTATATCCATTCATGTTATAGTACGCTCTATTGCCTGAATAATAGTTGGTATTATAAGCACGGTTGCCATACCATCCATTATTATTCCAGCCAGCTCTATAATAATTAGCATTGTAAACTGGTGTAGTTCTATAACCAGTTGAGTAAACGGAGTCTGTAGTGGTGCAACTTGCCAGACCAAGGGTAGTTGAAACAATAACTAAAGAAATCATTGTATTCTTCATTTATGAGCCTCCTAGCTGTTAAATGCCTCCTAAGTGTAATACATGATTTAATATTTATCAAATAGATATTATTTTTAACTACAAGAACTTATTTTGATCAATAAAGTTTGATGAGATTAAAAGTAGAACTTACTTTCCGCGACCTGTCTACAGATAAGCTGCGGAACACCGGTGAAATCTAAGATAAAACCTTAGCAAGCTTATCCATTACCTCGTTCACAGTAATTAATTTCATACTTTCCTCTCCGTGGACATGCTGTCCCCAAACATCGTTAATAGATGCACTGCCTAGTATTTTTTCTGCGGCTTCAGGATAACGATTTACTACGAGGTGTTGAAAAAGGTAAGGACCAGAAATCAATGGGTTGGTTACCGCATGTAAAGCAATCACGGGTGTGTTTACTGCTGTAGACATGTGAGAGGGACCCGTATCAGGACAAAGAACTACGGTTGCTTTGCTGATTAAGGCTAGTAACTGCTTAGGTCTTGTTTTTCCTACTAAATTAATCGCGGGAATCACTTGAGTAATGTGTTCTGCTAGTTTTTTATCAAATTCTCCAGGACCGCCAGTAATAACCACTTGTACCTGCCATTTTTCCTGAGCCTGGCGTAATACGTCATTATAACGGGCAACTGGCCAACTGCGTTCGGGTTTACTCGCTGCGGGATTTATCACTAGAATAGGATCTTGTTTTGGTAAGTGTTGATCGGCCCACTCGTAATCAGCAGCAGCAATCGGCAAATCCCAACGAATTACTTTCTCATAGATCCCCAAAGCTTGAGCAAACTTCAGAAAGCCATCCAGGGTATGTTCAAAACCTGGAGTAATGCGTTCGTTCACAAACCAACGGTGACCATCATTAGCACGATGATCGTCATAACCAATTTTACGTTTGGCCCTGATGAACGGATAAAGTAAATTAGTTCGTAAACTGGCCTGCGGAGCTAATAACACATCAAAAGCTTGGCTTCGCATTTGCTTTCTAAACAACCAATAATCAGCGAGGCGATTGGGTTTATCAATAACTATAAAATTAACACCATCCATGCCTTCTACTAGGTCAAAAGCAGGTCTGGAAATAATCCAGGTTAACTTGGCATGGGGTAAACTAGCCTGTAATGTTCTAATAAGAGGAACAACCATGAGAACATCACCTAGAGCAGATAATCTGACAATGCAAATAGAATTAATCATTCTGTAATGTAAATCGCGAGCCACAATAAGGACAAACTTCCACACCTGTTTTCTCTATAGGCAAATAAACTTTAGGATGTGCATTCCATAATATCATTTCGTCTGTTGGACAACTTAAAGGCAATTGATCGCGATGTACCAAGTAATTTTTTTTCGTACTGGCCGGTTCTAACCGTTCTTTTAACATAATGTTCCCCACATAAATAGATAATAGAAATGTCAACAGATCCTAGCGATTATCTAATATTTCCCCGATTTCCGCCATAATCTTGTCACTAAAACCTGTAGTTAATGGGTCGTAATACCGAGCTTTCTGCCAATGCCTAAGCCAGGTTAGTTGGCGTTTTGCTAACTGCCGGGTCGCTGCTACACTTTTGTCACGCATTGTCGTCTTATCATAATTTCCATGTAGATACTCAAGCACTTGCCGATAGCCTACACAACGCATTGAGGGTAAGTTACTATTTAAATGCCATTTTTGTTGCAACTTGGTTACTTCGTCAATAAAACCCTGAGCTAACATCTGCTCGAAACGCAAAGCAATACGCTCATGCAACGAAACACGTTGTTCTGGAAAAAGAATAAAATTAACAAAATGATAATGGGAACTTTCTTGTTGTTGCTGTAGAAAATCAGATAATGAAATTCCTGTCAGATAATAAACTTCCAAAGCCCGTTGAATTCTTTGCGTATCATGAGCATGAATACGTGCTGCAGCCTGAGGATCAATGTGCATCAATTTCTGATGCAATACATCCCATCCATGTAATGCTCCTTCCTCCTCTAATTGCTGACGTACTTCTGCATTCGCTTCAGGCAGCTTCGATAGGCCTTTTTGCAAGGCATTAAAATACATCATAGTGCCCCCAACTAATAAAGGAATTTTACCTTTACGAATAATTGTCTCGGATAAAGAAAACGCATCCGCACAAAATTGCGCTGCAGAATAAGCTTCTGTTGGGTTTTTAATATTAATGAGGTGATGAGGAGCAATGAGCAGTTCAGCGGGTGTGGGTTTAGCGGTGCCAATGTCCATTTCTCGATAAATCATCGCTGAATCAACACTAATAATTTCAAAGGGATAATGATGAATCAATTCGCAAGCTAATGCAGTTTTCCCTGAAGCAGTTGGTCCCATTAAACAAAAAATCAATTCAGACATACAATAAATTCCGACAATCCTCAACCGTTAAGGCTTTAAACAAGCCTGGTTGTTTATGATTTTGTCCATGCGATTGCTTTAAAAACTGATTTAATTTCATTTTTTCTTCCGCGTCCAACAGCTTGGGATCAAAAATTTGTGTTTGGCATATTAATTCGAGTAAATCATCCATTTGAAACGTCTCTATTTGCGCTAGAGCATTGAAAAATAAATGCAGATTCAAATAAGGGACGTCTCGTGGGATAGTGCGAATCAGCACCTCATACTCTCCTGATAATTCAAACTGAATTCCTAATTGATTTAAATTTTCGCTTAATTTCCCGACTTCATTTTTTAATTTCTCTGTTAGGGGGTAACGAATTGGAACCAACAAAGGACGATTTGGCAAAGGCAATGACTGTTGGCCTAATTGCTCCTGCAAAAGATATTTTTGTATTGCAAAAATATCTACTATATAAGGCTGTTGCTGGACTAAAACCAAAATATAATGGTTATTTAAAATAATCCAAGGCACCTCAACTTCTGATTCTGATTTACTCTGTACGCTTGGCGGCACCAGTTTCGGGTAAGGTTCATAAATCGCCTCTTGATAGTGCTCACGCAGATGAGAAGCCAGCTCATAAGTTTGTACTTCATTGTTCGTCTGCACTGACTGTAAAGCAGCAATCAATTGTGAGGTGAAAAAATCATGCACCAGACGGGGTTGTTGAAAACGGACCTCATGTTTGGTTGGATGCACATTTACATCTACTTCAGCAGGATTGATAGTAAAATATAAAACACAGACCGGAAAACGGCCTGGGTATAACCAATTTTCATAAGCTTGTTTCACTGCATGATTGAGTAACTTATCTTTTACCATACGTTGATTAATATAAACCCACTGTCGATCATTTTGACTGCGTTGGTAATTTATGCCACTAGTCCAACCATACAGCCGCATTCCGGCCCGCTCTACATCTAGATAAATGACCTCTTTCACAAAAGCATTACCTAATAAACGTCGCAAACGGATTAATTGGGCCTGTTCACTGGTTGCTGCAGGTAAAGACAAAATTTGTTTGCCATTATGTTTCAAGGTCAACGCAATTTGAGGCGCGCCCAAAGCAAAACGTTTTACTACCGTTTCAATTGCTTGAAACTCAAGTTTTTCACTTTTTAAAAATCGTTTTCTTACCGGCGCATTAAAAAATAAATCCACCACATCAATGCTCGTACCAACAGTGCGAGCACAAGGAGAAATCGTTGTTTCTATACCCTGAACACGCAACATCATCGCAGTATCTTGTATGGCTGGTTTTGAACTAATACTCACTTTAGCCACAGAAGCAATGCTGGCTAATGCTTCTCCTCTGAAACCCATGCTGTCTATAGCATATAAATCGTTCAACGTATTAATTTTGCTGGTTGCATGAGCAGCAATAGCTAAAGGTAAATCATCGGCAACAATTCCGATGCCATTATCACTGATTTTAATTTGATTCAGACCACCATAACTAATTTCTATGCTAATAGTATCTGCCCCTGCATCCAAAGAATTTTCCAACAATTCTTTCACCACCGAAGCAGGTCGCTCAATAACTTCTCCTGCGGCAATTTGATTAGCAATCTGTGGAGATAATTGATGAATTCTCATGCCCACACCGCTGGAATTACCAATTTTTGACCTACTTTAAGTCGGCTAATCCCATGCAAATGGTTTGCCTCTTGTAATGCGTTCACGGAAACATGATAGCGTGCTGCTAAAGCAGGTAAAGTCTCCCCAGCTCGTACTAAATGAAATTTATTGGCAACCAGTGCTTCAATGCGTGAACCATGGGGAGGATTTTCCCAAAAATAACCCTTAATTCCCTCAAATATTGCCTGACTTAACCGTGCCTGATAAGCAGCACTCCTCAAGTTACGCTCTTCTCTAGGGTTTGATATAAATCCAGTTTCTATCAGAATCGAAGGGATATCAGGCGATTTCAATACCATAAAACGTGCCTGTTCCACTTGTGAATTATGTAAGGTGGCAAAACGCCCGAGCTGGTTGAGTACGCGCGCCCCCATTTGCAAACCGGCATTGATGGTTGCTGTTTGTGATAAATCAATTAACACCGAACGAACAACACCATTCTGATCATCTAATTCGTCCAAATTCACTCCGCCTAATTCGGAATAGTTTTCTTTTTCTGCCAACCAACGAGCCGCTTCACTTGTTGCTCCTCGTTGTGATAAGGCAAATACTGAAGCACCATTAGAGTGAGGATTATGAAAAGCATCGGCATGAATAGCAACAAAAATATCGCCATTGTATTTTCGAGCGATTTCCATGCGCTCTCTAAGACCTATATAATAATCACCAGAACGTGTTAATACGGCGTGCATACCTGGTTGTCGATCAATTAATTGTTTCAATTTAAGCGTTATTGCCAGCACTATATCCTTTTCTTTACTGTGATGCGGACCGCGTGCTCCCGAATCCTTACCGCCATGCCCTGCATCTAAGACAATAACCACATTGCGCAATGATTTAGCCGGTCGATTACTTACTTTCACGGGAGGCTGCTGTGCTAAAATGGGATGTACTTTTATTGGCAATTTTGACTCGATCACTGCATTGGTTTTTACTGAAGCATTCACTTTAGGATTTAATGCACGCTTCTGAATGTATAAAAGATCGATCCGTATTCCAAAAGCTGTCTTAGAAGGCTGCCACGGCATTGATCGTATCTGCACTTTGTTACTCAGATCCAAAACCAATCGTAAATTTTTGGCATCAGCATGGCCAGTACGTATTCGCTGAATGAGTGCATTAGTTAAACCCGGACGTTTTAAATTTACTGCCAATTGGGTGCTGTTAAAATCAACAACAACACGATTGGGCTGAGAAAGAAGAAATAGTTTATGCGTAAATGGTCCATCAAGAGAAAAAAAAATGGAGGTTTGATTTTTTTGTTGTTTTATTTCTAGAGCCTTAAGTTGTGTGCTTAATGCGGATACTGAGCACAAACACATCGCCATAAACAAACACCATGAGCGTAGAATCATCATTCACCTGTAAGGCGAGCTAAAATTTTTTTGCCAGCGTCGCTTAATGCAATTATTTGCATTAAGCGTCCAGCCCCCTCAATACTTAACTTAAAACGAATATCTGCTTTGGGCAAGGCTTTTCCTGCATTTTCAGCCCATTCAATACAACAAATACTCTCATTGGTAAAATAATCTCTAAAGCCTAAATAATCTAATTCTTCCTCGTGATGAATTCGGTATAAATCAAAATGATGCACGGGTACCTGATGACATAAATAACTTTCTACTAATGAAAAAGTAGGACTTTTGATTGGTGATTTGACACCTAAATGCTGTAGCATAGCGCGAATAATGGTGGTTTTTCCTGCCCCCAGATCACCACTGAAGGTAATAACTAAGGGTGGATTAAGGCATAAGGCCAATTGCGTTGCAAAATGCTTACTGGACTTTTCATCAACTAAATTTACAGTGACGATATCATTCAATTCATTCATGGTTATTCAATACATAGGGTAAAACATCACACAAATCACTGGCTAATAATCCAGTGCCTCCCAAAGCTTGCGCTACTTTATCACCAGCAACCGCATGGACATATACACCACACCGAGCTGCTGCAGATAAAGACAAACCTTGGGCACAAAGACCGGCAATAATACCGCTTAAAACATCTCCCATGCCAGCACTGGCCATGCCAGGATTCCCTCGAGTACACACAAAAGTATTTTTTTCCGTGGTTTGAATGATGGAACCCGTTCCTTTCAGCACTACCACCCCACCATATCGTTTTTGTATTCTTGACGCAGACTGATATCGCTCTTTCTGAATCTGTTGTGTGGAGCAAGAAAGTAAAGCAGCTGCTTCCCCCGGGTGAGGTGTTAATATCCAATTATCATCCATTTGAGGATGTTCTGCCAAAAGTCTTAACGCTGAAGCATCAATAACCATAGGTAATTGAGAGGTAATTGCTGCTAAATATAAATTCACCGCCCAATCACTGTTACCAAGACCAGGACCAATAACACACACCGTAGCTTGAGTTAATAAGGGTTGTAAATCTTTTACAGAGCTAACACCCGCAATCATCGCTTCAGGCATTAAGGCTAGGATACCCTTGGCATGCTCAGGCCAAGTTGCAATAGTTACGGCACCTGAACCAGCACGCATTGCTGCTTTTGCAGTGAGAATAATGGCCCCTGGCATACCCGGACCGCCCCCTATAACTAAAACATGTCCATAATCCCCTTTATGTGAATTTTTCTTACGTGGAAGAAGTGGTAAATTCACATTGGTGGCATTTAAAAGACTGGCAACTGGTGCCTGTTTAGTAATGCAGTCTTCAAGTTGTAGTGAGCAAGAATGTATGTCACCACAGTAATCAGGCCCATCACCTGTATACATCCCTGCTTTAAGAGCAATAAATGTCAATGTTGTTTCTGCCTTAACACAAAAATTCTCAACTCGCCCAGTATCTGCATTAAGGCCTGAAGGAATATCTAAAGACATAACCGGCAGACCACTGGCATTAATTTGGTTGATGGCAGAAGCAATGATGCCACGAACAGGTCCTTTTAGACCAATTCCTAACAGAGCATCGATGATTAATTCAACCTCAACATCCAAAGGTTCATCTGCAGGCTGGCACTCCACTCCAGCCTCTGTGGCCCTTAAGGCAGCCCATTGTGCTGCGGCGGGTAAATCGGCTAATGCTTTGCACTGATAAATTGTTACTGAATATCCATGCTCATGAGCTATACGCGCCATCATATAACCGTCACCAGCATTATTCCCGGAGCCACAAAATACAGCGATCTGTTTCACTTGCGGGTATAATTGCCCAAGGTAAAAAAACGCCATCGATCCAGCTCGAGACATTAATTCATATTCATCTAATTGATATAAAGAGAGAGCTTGCTGCTCGCATGCTCTTATTTGCTCACAACGATAAAGAGCAGTTTCTGGTTCAGTCACCTATTTGCTCCAAGATCGAATCCATTCAGCAAGCACTCACCAAGGGTGCTAACTTAACCTGAGTTTTCGATAAAAAATCTATTTGATCCAGTCTCTACCTCGAGTCGCTCTTTAGCCTAAACGGATCGAAGTAATAACTATACCTTATCTAAAAATCTAAAACTCACGTTAACCTAAGAAATAAGTCCTTCCTGCGCTGTGCAGATGACAAAATCTTAAATTGACACCATTGAGCGTTCACTATGAACGAATACTACATTATTGTTAGAATGCTATTGATAATTCAACAGCTCCTAATTACTTAACTAATTTTAACGATGGCTTATTTTTACTTGCAACAATCTCGGCATCACCAGCCGAGGTAGCAGGAGGAGGTAAGGGAGCTTCTTCTAACTCAAAAGCAATACCTCTACCATTTTCCTTGGCGTAAATTTCTAGGACAGCGCCAGGAAGGACAAAAATTTGCTCTGTTTTTCCGGAAAAACGAGCTGTAAATACGATGCGATCGTTTTCCAATAAAAGTCCACGAGTTGCTGACGGGGAAATATTTAATACAATCCGTCCCTCAACCACATGTTCTTGGGGAACTTGTACACCCAGATAGTCAACATTAACTAAAATATAAGGAGTTAATTCATTATCTACAATCCAATCGTAGAACGCGCGAATTAAATAAGGTTTGTTTGATGTCATAGTCATAATTTATGCCACTCTTAATTGTCTCTCAGCATCAGTCAAGCTTAGTTGAAACGATTCTCGTTTGAACAAGCGTTGCATGTACGCAATTAATCCCTTTAATTCAGCTGCAATTTCAATATCTAATCGCGGCAAACGCCATAATAAAGGAGCTAATGCACAATCCAATAAAGAAAATTCATCACTCAAGAAATAAGATTTATCCGCAAATACAGGATCAAGGCTTGTTAAGCTTTCCAATAGATTTGTTCTTGCTTCTTCTATATTAATTTCTTTTAAAATCTGATTCATTAAATAATACCAATCATGTTCTATTCGGTGCATCATTTTACGTGTTTCAGCTCGGGCAACAGGATAAACCGGCAATAAGGGCGGATGAGGAAAACGTTCATCTAAATATTCCATAATAATACGTGGTTCATACAGTACAAGTTCTCTATCAATAAGAGTTGGAACAGTTCCATAAGGATTCAGAGCTAAAAGATCAGCACCAGGTTCACTTTGTTTTGTTGGAAGAATTTCTACATTCACTCCTTTTTCCGCCAAAACAATACGTACTTGATGGCTGTACACATCATCAATATCCGAAAATAAAGACATTATAGTACGCTTTGCAACAATTGCCATGAGCAACTCCTATCATTTCAAGAAAAACAGTAAGGGACCTTACAGTACAAAGTCTATACTTTACCATATTTTTAATCATTTGGGTTACTTTATTCTTTTAGAGCAAATATGAGTCAAAAAAGTGGATTCTCTAAATTTATGAGATTTTTTGCCAATAGGCTTTCTTTAGTTTAACAGCTACCAACAAAAATACCCCTAAAAAAACCATAATAAAAAAACCTAATCGGTAACGAATGGTTCGCTCAGGCTCACTAACATAAACAAGAAAAGTCACAAGATCTTGTAAAAGACACTGCATTTGTGCTGGTGACAACTCACCTTTTTTAATTAAAGATAAATGTTGAGAATAACCCCTACTATTTTGCTCTAAAATTTTTTCTCCAATTAAGGGCTCTAAAATATTGGGCATTGCAACACCGGGAATAAGAAGATTATTAGTCCCAAAAGGTCTAGACTTGTCGTTATAAAAACTGTTTAGGTATGTAAAAAGCCAATCTGGACCTTTTTCTCTGGCAACTAAAGACAAGTCTGGTGGCACTGTGCCAAACCATTGTTTTGCATCTTCTGGAGGTAATGCAATCTGAATAGGATCGCGGACAGATATCCCGGTAAAGATGAGGTTATTTTTCAATAATGCATCATTTGTTTGTCCATCCAATCCCATTAGACCCAAACCTTCGGCCATACGGTTATAACGTAAATACTTTAAGGAATGACAACCAGAGCAATAATTCATATAAAGCTTGGCTCCTCTTTGCAAGCTTTGCTGATTGTACAGGTCTATGGATAGTGATCGTGACAGTGTAGTCTGACTTCCAAATACAATAAACATACAAATAAAATACACCCATGGTTTAAACATAATTAGGCACTTATCCTTGCAGGAAGAGGACGTACAGTTTCTAAACGGGTGTATAACGGCATCAACAAAAAATAAGCAAAATAAAGCAATGTGCAAATTCGAGCACTAAGTAAACGCACAGGATTAACCGGAATAGTTCCTAAATAACCCAATAAGATAAATACAGTCACCCCCACAAATAACATCACACGAGAAGCCATCCCTTTATAACGCATCGAACGTACCGGACTACGATCTAACCACGGTAAAAAGAAGAATAATAGTAGTGCTGCACCCATACAGAATATACCTAATAATTTATCTGGAATGGCTCGCAAAATGGCATAAAACGGGGACATATACCACATAGGTGCAATGTGATCAGGAGTAACCATGGGATTGGCAGGTACAAAATTGCTACCCTCTAGAAAATAGCCCCCCATTTCAGGAGCAAAACATACTACAGCAAAGAATAAAATGAGAAAAACAATGATACCTACTAAATATTTGACACTATAATAAGGATGAAAAGGAATCCCATCTAAGGGATTTCCATCAGCATCCAGTGTGTTGTTAATATCAATACCTTCAGGATTATTTGAGCCTACTTTATGTAAAGCGACTATATGTAAGAATGTTAAAAAGAATATGAGAAACGGCACCGCAATAACATGCAATGCAAAAAATCGTTGCAGGGTCACATTAGTCACAGAATAATCACCTCTTAACCAAATCCCCAGGTTTTTACCCACAACAGGAATCCCTTCAACTAAAGATGTAATTACCTCTGCACCCCAATACGACATTTGCCCCCAGGGTAACAAATACCCTAGAAAAGCTGCTGCTAAAATTAAAACGTATAAAAGCACTCCCAAAAGCCAAACTAATTCTCTTGGTTTTTGATAGGAGCCATAAAGAAGACCGCGAAACAGATGAAGATAAATCACAATGAAGAACGCAGAGGCTCCCGTGGAATGCATATAACGTAATAACCAACCATAATTTACCTCACGCATGATGTACTCTACAGAAGAAAAAGCCTGCTCTGCGCTAGGAGTATAAAACATAGTGAGCCACAAGCCGGTAATAAACTGATTTACTAACACTACGAGTGCTAATGACCCAAAAAAATAAAAGAAGTTTAAGTTTTTGGGCACATAATAAGAGCTGCAATAGCGTTTCCAGGTGCTCATTAATGGAAAACGTGCATCCAGCCAATTAACTAATCGATTCATTCTTAAGGCTCATAACCAATCACAATAGTATGCTTATTAATAAAATAATACGGCGGTACTTCCATATTAATCGGGGCGGGGACATTTTTAAAAACTCGGCCAGAAAGATCAAAAATAGAACCATGACACGGACAGAAAAATCCTCCTGGCCAATCTGGCCCTAAATCACCAAGTGTCGGTTTATATTTAGGAGAGCAACCCAGATGAGTACAAATTCCAATCAACACTAAATATTCTGGATTTATCGAACGATGCTCATTTTTAGCATACGCAGGTTGTTGGGTGGTTAATGAGTGTGGATCTCGCAATCGCTCGGAGTTCTCAGACAATTTTTGTAACATGTTTCTGGTTCGTCTGATGATCCATACAGGTTTACCTCGCCATTCAACAACAACCTGCTCACCTGGTTCCATTTTACTTAAATCAACCTGCACAGGAGCACCCTCGGCTTGGGCTTTGGTACTAGGTAACCAGGAAGATACAAAAGGGGTTAATGCACATAAGGCACCTACCCCTCCCAAAACGCAGGTAGAGGTTAGCAAAAAGCGACGTCGATCTTTATCTATAAGTGCATTTTTATTTTGATCGGGATCGGTAATTTCACTCATTATAAGATCACCTTATCGCAAACCCTAATAGGACCACAATAAAAAACCCCGCATGGACGCGGGGTTTCTCATTATGCAATAAATAATTAACGCTTGGAGTACTGCGTAGCACGACGTGCTTTGTGCAGACCCACTTTCTTTCGTTCAACACGACGCGAATCACGTGTTAACAAGCCTCGTACTCGAAGCTTTCTTCGAAATGAATTTGGGTTTGGCTCAGCATCTTCTGCTAATCCTTTCTCATCATAAGCAACTAAAGCCCTGGCAATTCCTAAACGAACAGCACCAGCTTGACCAGAAACTCCACCACCAGCAACGGTAACATAAATATCAAATTTATTAACCAACTCAACAGTTTCCAGAGGTTGCATTACAACCATGCAGGCAGTTTCTCGACAAAAATATTCCTTCAAAGTGCGTCCATTAACCTTGATCTCACCTTTACCAGGACGCAAAAACACACGAGCTGTTGAACTTTTTCTACGGCCAGTACCATAGTATTGCTTCATTTCAGCCATAATACTTATTCCTCAATATCAAGTTGCTTGGGTTGCTGTGCCGTATGTGAATGTTTATTACCAATGCATACTTTCAACTTACGATACATCTTTCGACCCAAAGGATTTTTTGGTAGCATGCCTTTTACAGCAAGTTCGATAATTTTAGCAGGATTTCTTGCTTGCAATTTTTCAAAATTATCTGATTTTATACCGCCAGGATGACCTGTGTGACGGTAATACATCTTATCTTTAAATTTATTACCAGTTACAATAACTTTTTCTGCATTGATGACAATGACGTAATCGCCAGTATCAACATGAGGAGTATATTCAGCTTTATGCTTGCCACGTAAATAACGAGCAATCTTGGTAGCTAAGCGACCCAAAACTTTATCGCTGGCGTCAACCACAAACCAGTCACGTTTGACCTCGTGGCTTTTGGCACTAAATGTCTTCATTAAATGAACTCCGAACTGCCTATATTAGTAATCTTCTATCATGGACGGGCGATTTTAACCAAAACAGAAACATCCTACAAGTAAAAAGGACAAAAATTTAATTAAATTTGTGTAAATAGACCAAATTCAGTATGGAATCATCACCCTAAAGTTATACCTGCCTTGAATCAAATTAACAAGGACTCGGCAATGACGCCAGAAATTAAATAAGTGTTAATAATCTCATCAATATCATCAAAGGAGGTATAAGAATACCATATCCCTTCAGGATAAATTACGATGCACGGCCCCAACCCACAACGCCCAAGACAGCCTGATTTACTCATGCGAATCTTACCTGGACCATGAAGACCCAGCTCAACTAAGCGAGATTTCATATAAGTAAAAAACTCATCACTCCCATATTGGGCACAACATTGTTTACCTACATCCTTCAGGTTAGTACACATTAATATATGTTTCGTATAATAACTCAACGAACTATTATCCTATCTTATCAATTTTAGTTTTTAACTTTAAACCCGATTTAAACGTCACTACTCTTCTGGCAACTACTGGAATTTCTTCACCAGTTTTTGGATTTCGGCCTGGTCTTTGGGGTTTATCCCTTAAAGTAAAATTACCAAAACCAGACAATTTTACATGATGCCCATGCTCAAGAGCATGCCGTACTACCTCAAAAAAATCCTCAACCAATTCCTTGGACGCAGGCTTGGATAGTTTTAATTCATCACCTAATGTTTCTGACATTATTGCTTTGCTCAGTGCATTCACGATTATTCCCTCAATGTGATTGAAAATTCATTTTCCAACATAGTGATTATAGCACTGATTAACAAATTGATCTCAACATCAACTAGAGTACGACCTTCATCTTGTAAGGTCATCGCAATAGCTAAACTTTTCTTGCCTTCAGGAATACCCTGACCCGTATAAACATCAAATACATCAAAAGTTTTTAACCAATTTTCTTTTATAGTACCCCGAACAGCAGATTCAATCTGCTTCACACTAATATTTTTATCTACCAAGAAGGATAAATCTCTGCGAATCTGAGGATATTTTGAAATTGTTTTATAACGAGGTGCCTCATGGCTAATTAGCGCTTGTAAATTTAATTCAAATAAAAGCACATCATAGTGCAAACCAAGTGCATCAGTCAAACGAGGATGCAAAACACCTATCCATCCAACAAAGTCTCCATTGATCTGTATTTGCGCAGATTGGCCTGGATGCAAGGCTTCATGAGGTGCAGCAATAAACTCTACATCAGTTAATTTTAGTGACATGAATAAAGACTGTAAATCACCTTTTAAATCAAAAAAATCTACAGACCGGGTAGTCTCACTCCAATTGGTACCTCCCAGCTCTCCAGTCAACAAACCGGCAATACAAGGACGTTCTGTTAATTGCTGCTGCACGACATCAAAAACCACGCCTATTTCAAACAATTTAATGAAATTTTGTTGTCTATGTACATTGTATATCATTGAGGCGATTAATCCTGGCCACATGCCAACACGCATTTGCGATAATTCAGAAGAAATAGGATTAAGGAGTTGCATAAATTGATGATGTGGATATATTGCTTCTTGCAACTGAGGATCAACAAAACTGTAACTGATTGTTTCATGATACCCTTTACTGCTAAACCAGCACGCAAAGCGTGCTGCGCTTTCCTCACGCACACAGATTGTTCCAGCCTGGAGCAGAGCATTCATTGGCTCAGCTTGTAAATTATCATAACCATAAAGACGAATAACCTCTTCGACTAAATCAACATCGTGCTGAATATCAAAACGGTGGGATGGAATACTTACTTCAAAGAACTTATCATGTTCACCTAGAATCGTAATACCTATTCCTTTTAATAAATTTTTTATTTCTTCATGAGAAATAGCAAGCCCTGTTAATTTTTTAACCTTATTTGTATCAAAGGCAAAAGCAACCGTTGTAGGTAAATGATGTTCATTTTTGACTTCAATAATCGGTCCGGCTTGTCCACCAACAAGTGATAAAATAAGAGCGCTTGCTTGTTCAAGGGCTTTTATTGCTAAATTGGGATCTACACCACGTTCATACCGTTGTGATGCATCGCTAAATAAACCAAATTTTCGCGCTACACCAGCAATAATCTGTGGATTGAAAAAGGCACTTTCTAAAAATAAATCTTGCGTATATGTCTGAACTGCACTGAGTTCACCACCCATAATACCGGCCATAGCTAATGGTTTTTCCTCATCAGCAATGACTAACACGTTTTCATTTAAATGTACCTCTTGACCGTTAAGCAATTGAAGCTGCTCTTTATCATTACTCAAACGAACTTTAATTCCCCCTTGAATGGCTGCTAAATCAAAGGCGTGCATGGGTTGACCTAATTCAAGCATAACGTAATTCATGATATCAACCACTGGATGTACTGCTCGAATTCCTGAGCGGCGTAAACGTTCACTCATCCATAAAGGCGTACTTGTCTGGAGGTTAATATTACGAATAATACGACCGCAATACCAAGGACATTCTTCTGGATTTTGTACCTGTATTGGGAGAACATCATCAATAGTCGGCGTTACCGGAGCATAGGTTTTTTCGTGTAAGGTTTTTTTATTCAGTACGGCAACTTCACGAGCAATACCTAGTACACTGAAACAATCCGCTCGGTTTGGGGTTAAATCAACATCAATCACAAAGTCATCCAGAGATAGATATTCACGCAAATCCATTCCTATTGGCGCATCATTATCTAACTCCATAATTCCATCAGACTGTTCAGCCATTCCTAATTCAGCAATGGAACAAAGCATTCCTTGTGATATTTGACCCCGAAGTTTAGATTCTTTAATTTTAAAGTCACCCGGCAAAACGGCACCAATCTTTGCCAATGCAACTTTTAATCCAGCACGGACATTTGCTGCACCGCAAACGATTTGTAATGGTTTATCAGCATTTATATTTACTTCGCATAAAGTTAATTTATCTGCATCAGGATGAGGCATGGTGCTAAGAACTTCAGCAACGATTACCTGAGTAAACTCTCCAGCCACAGGACTTACCGCATCTACTTCCAAGCCTGCCATAGTCAATTGTGCAGCTAATTCATGTTCAGTTAATGAGAAATTTACCCATTCCCATAACCATAATCTACTTAATTTCATCTCTAATCCTTACCACCTGATTAAATTTCTTATCTATCTATGGTGTATAATACAGGCTCGTTATTTGCTCTTATATTAAACAATGAGAAATACAAATTACTAGTTAACTCTAAAATTGGCTTAAAAAAGTAAGATCATTTTCAAACATCATACGTAAGTCATCAATTCCATAGTACAACATTGCTAACCTGTCCATGCCCATACCAAATGCCCACCCTTGATATTCGTCGGGTAAAATATTTACTGCCTTTAAAACGTTAGGATGCACCATACCGCAACCCAACACTTCAAGCCATCCTGTAAATTTACACAAGCGACAACCTTTTCCACTACATTGAGTACATTCAATATCCACTTCTGCAGAAGGTTCGGTAAAGGGAAAATAAGAAGGCCTAAATCGTAAAGCCAATTTACGCCCAAAAAACTGTGCGAAAAAGTCGTGTAATAATCCTTTTAGACCAGCCAAGTTAGCCTGTTTATCAATCAATAAACCCTCTACCTGATGAAACATTGGCGTATGGGTTAGGTCGGAATCACAACGATATACTCTACCGGGTGCAATTAAACGAAAAGGAGGTTTACATTGTTCCATTGCTCGAATTTGTACTGGAGAAGTATGTGTACGTAATAGACGGCCATCACCAAAATAAAAAGTATCATGCATGGCGCGTGCAGGATGATGTCCTGGTATGTTGAGCGCTTCAAAATTATAAAATTCCGTTTCTATTTCTGGACCATCAACAATGTCAAAGCCTAGGCGACTAAAAAATTCATTAATTCTGTGTTTTACTTGTGTAACGGGATGTAAGGAACCACATTCTTGATTGCGACCAGGAAGTGTAACATCGACACATTCAGCCGAAAGTTTCTCTAAGAGTTGTTTCTCTTTGAGTTCCTGTGTTTTACTTTCAATTAAAGTACTGAGCTCTCGTTTCGTCTGATTGACTAACTGCCCCACTTTAGGTTTCTCTTCAGTAGATAAATGCACAACACTCTTTAAGATTTCCGTTAATCTGCCCTTTTTACCTAAAAAATCAACGCGAATTAATTCTAATTCTTCAATATTTTGTGCCTTATTAATTGCCTCGGAAGCCTGTTCTTGTATGGTAATGATATCCTGCATAATTATGCCCACAAGTAAAAAGGAGGCCAAAGCCTCCTTAAAATTAGTTCATTATAATTGTTGTTTGTAACTTTTCAATAAGTTTAGGCAATACCATGGTATATTCTACGGCTTATCCGCTGAATCCAGTAATCTAGTGTCAAAGCGAAATTTCTGGATTCCGCAAACAAACCGCGTCACATAGTTACTATTAGCCTGCCAGTGCAGCCTTAGCTTGTTCAGCAACGGATGCAAAAGCCACTTTATCGTAAACAGCCATATCAGCCAATATTTTTCTATCCAATTCAATTGATGCTTTCTTTAACCCATCAATTAAACGGCTGTATGATAACCCGCATTCACGAGCTTGTGCATTAATACGAATAATCCATAATGCACGGAATTGACGTTTTTTCTGACGTCTATCACGGTAAGCATACTGACCCGCTTTAATAACTGCTTGTTTGGCAACGCGGTAAGTACGACTACGAGCGCCGTAATAACCTTTAGCAAGCTTCATTATTTTCTTGTGACGCGCTTTCGCTGTCACACCACGTTTAACTCTTGGCATTCTTCATTCTCCCCTTAACTACCGTGCAACATACGCTCTACCAGACGCGCATCGCATGGCTTTAAAGTACTAGCGCCGACACGTAAATGACGTTTTTGCTTAGTAGACTTTTTAGTGAGGATATGATTTCTGTAAGCACCACGGCGTTTAACCGCACCACTTGCTGTTTTACGGAACCGTTTACATGCTCCGCGATGTGATTTTAACTTCGGCATAACACAATACTCCGCATTTTGTTCAGCTACTTAGTTTTTTTGGGTGATAATACCATTAGTAATTGTCTTCCTTCGCGCTTTGCATGTTGTTCTACAACTGCAAATTCGCCAGTATCTTGCTGTATACGCTCAAGAATTTTCATACCAAGTTCTTGATGTGCCATCTCTCGACCACGAAAACGCAAAGTTACTTTGACTTTATCACCATGATTTAGGAAACGGATCAGGTTGCGTAGCTTGACCTGATAATCTCCATCTTCCGTCGTAGGACGAAATTTTAATTCCTTGACCTGAATTTGCTTCTGCTTTTTTCTAGCTTCAGCTTGTTTCTTACTCAGCTCAAAGAGAAACTTTCCATAATCCATAATGCGACATACAGGAGGTTTGGCTGTTGGGGATATTTCTACCAAATCCAAGCCGCCTTCTTCCGCAATACGCAGGGCTTCGCGTGTTAATACAATTCCTGCCTGATTACCATCGACATCAATTAAGCGTACCTCAGGTACATTGATCTGTTCATTAATTCTTGCGCGATCACTTTCACGCTTAGTCGGTGCACTAATGGCTTAATCCCCCCTGCTTATTAATTGGATATCCTTTACAAGCAATTTCTTGCATTAAGCTATCACAAATTGCGTCTATTGTCATCACACCCAAATCTGTGCCTTCTCGGGAACGCACAGCAACTTGACCTGTTTCGACTTCTTTATCCCCTATCACTAATAGGTAAGGAACTTTTTGTAAAGTATGTTCGCGGATTTTAAAGCCAATTTTCTCATTTCTCAAGTCAAAGTTAACTTTAAGTCCTTTTTTTTGCAAAATTTGCGTTACTTTTGATGCATATTCGTTTTGTTTTTCACTTATTGTGAGCACAACAGCATGTATTGGAGATAGCCACAATGGCAATTTTCCCGCGTAATGCTCAATCAGGATTCCCATAAAACGCTCAAAAGATCCTAAAACCGCTCGATGAAGCATTACTGGCGTTTGTTTACTACCATCCTCTGCAATGTAAGTTGCCTCTAAACGACCAGGCATGGAGAAATCAACCTGTATCGTCCCACACTGCCAAATTCTGCCTAGACAATCTGATAATGAGCATTCAATTTTAGGCCCATAAAAAGCGCCCTCGCCTGGAGCATCAATCCATTGAATGTTTCGGTCGCTCATTGCCTGTTTTAAGGCAACTTCTGCTTTATCCCATACCTCATCACCACCAACTCGTTTTTCTGGGCGTAAGGCTAGACGGTATTTAATTTCATGAAAACCAAAATCTGTATAGACTGATTGCACCAATTGCAACATCATATCCACTTCAGATTGAATTTGTTGTTCCGTACAAAAAATATGTGCGTCATCTTGCACCATATTCCGGACACGCATCAAACCATGTAATGAGCCCGAAGGTTCACAACGATGGCAATTGCCAAACTCAGAAAATCTTAAAGGTAAATCTCTATAGCTTTTTAGACCTTGATTATAAATCTGAATATGACATGGACAGTTCATTGGTTTTACAGCATAGTGGCGGTTATCCGTTTCCGTAACAAACATCTCATCTCTAAAATTAGCCCAATGCCCCGATTTTTCCCAAAGAATTTTATCTACTAATTGAGGTGTTTTAATTTCTTGATAACCAAAATCAGCTAATCTGGAGCGCATGTAGCGTTCAAGTTCTTGATAAATAGCCCATCCTTTTGGATGCCAGAATACCATTCCTGGAGCGATATCTTGAAAATGGAACAACTCCAAACTCTTGCCTAATTTGCGATGATCTCGCTTTTCGGCCTCTTCCAAACGGAATAAATAATCTGCCAAGGATTTTTTATCAGCCCAAGCAGTACCATAAATGCGCTGTAACATTTCATTGTTTGAATCACCACGCCAATAGGCACCAGCTAACTTAGTTAACTTAAATGCGCGTAAAAAACCAGTTGCTGGCACGTGGGGGCCACGACAAAGATCTTCAAAATCACCTTGTTTGTATAGGGACAGTACTTCATTGACCGGAATATCTGCAATAATTTGAGCTTTATATTCCTCACCGATACTTTTAAAGTAATTAATTGCCTCATCTCGTGGTAATTCTCGACGCGTAATCGGATAATTTGCTTTTGCTAGTTCCGTCATTTTTGCTTCGATTTGTTCTAAATCTGCTGGAGTAAAAGGTCTTTGGAAAGCAAAATCATAATAAAAACCATCATCAATAACGGGACCTATAGTCACTTGAGCACTGGGGAAAAGACATTTAACTGCTTGCGCTAATAAATGAGCCGTAGAATGACGAATCACATCCAGGCTTTCTTCTTGTTTTTCTGTAAGAATCATTAAAGTGCAATCGTGAGTAATCAGATAAGAAGTATCAACCAATCGGTCATCCAACCGACCTGCCAAAGCAGCCTTAGCTAACCCAGAACTTATACTTTGTGCTACATCATAGACAGTCAAAGGCACTTCAAAATGTTTTACACTTCCATCAGGTAATTTAATATTTAACATGATTTATCCATCTGTCCGTCAAGCACTTCTTCTAAAAAAAAACCCTGCATCGCAGGGCTTAAACTGTAATCTAAAATTTAAAAATTCAGTGATGTGGTAGGCACGAGTGGGATCGAACCACCGACCACCACCATGTCAAGGTGGTGCTCTACCACTGAGCTACGTGCCTAAAATCGACCTGGATACATATTGGGGTGGAGTATATAATAAGGTTATATTCCAAAGCAAATTATTTAAATCGTTGGGGCAAAAAAATCAACTCATCCAAAAACCATTATTCTCATACCTGCGAGGTATAGAACGTGAAATTAATCAGACCAGCAGTAAAAAAGCAAATGTTTGGTTTTGCGATAACCGGCATGTTAAGTACATTAATTATGTTTGTGCTCTATGTAATTTTATATAAATTCATCAGCTATCAATACGCTTATTTAATTGCTTACAGTGGTTCAGTAATTGCGCTTTATTTTATGAACACGCTTGTATTTGAAGGGCATGGCTCATTACAGACTCTTTTAGGATTTCCCCTTATCTATTTATTACAATATGTGCTCGGTGCAGCATTTTTAGAAATGATGGTAGTGTTTGGATTTTCAATAACTTTTGCCCCACTAGTGGTAGTAATTGTTTTGTTGCCTCTAACTTTTTTACTAAATCGCATTGTTTTTCAGAATAATAAATAACATAAAAAATAAAAAGGCCCGAATGATGGAGGTCATTCCGGCCCTAAATGCGAGGTTAACCGCCATGGTTAAACCACTTTTCCGTTTGTTGAACTGTTGTGCGATACTTGTTCCATCGTGTATCACCGATTTCCATGTTATTAGACTTGTGAAATTTTTTTTCCGTAAATTTCACAGCGATTATAATACTTTAGTTTCCATTGTCAACAATTAATTTCCAAAAGAAACAATATGTTTTCATAAATACTAATATTTGCAGGTTTATTCGTGCTTTGTTACACTGCTTGCAGTTTTTCATCTTCTGGTTTTTGCATTTTCATGGAAAAAATTGATTTAACGAAACAGTTTGCTTATCGCTTACGTAATGCCATGGTCGCTGCTGGTTTTAATTCACAACGATCTACATCGGGTGTGTGCATTCATAAATTATCAGAAATTACTGGGTATTCATTACAAATTTGCAGAAAATACCTTCGTGGTGAAGCCCTACCTGAACCACTTAAATTAATAGAAATTGCAACGAAACTTTATGTTTCGCCTGGTTGGTTATTATTTGGGGAATCTCCTCATGATCAAGGAATTTTACAAGATAACATATTCATTAATAAATCGTTACTCCACTACATTTTCATTAAGATCGCAAGCTTATATAATGGTTCACTTAAGGAAGAAGAAGTATCTGCTTTTTTAATGGAACTGATTCATGATATCAGTCTAATCAATGCTAACGAAGAACAATCGAAAAAAATTATAGATTTGGCTTTAGCTTCAGTGAAACATTTTCGCCATTCACATGGAACATAAAGTAAAAATAGTTTTGTGGATAATAATCGTAGTGAAGTAAAGCTCCAGCCTGAAATTTTTGAAGTGCTGATTGAGTCAATATCTAAAGTTTAAATGCCCTTAAAGACTCCGCTACTTAAATATAAAAATACTCCATGGGAGAAAAAATACACCTCAGAGCAATGGTGAATATTTTTCTCCCACAACGATACGGAGTTTAATCTACTTCTTTAACTGAAAGAATACTCACCTCTTCAACAGGCACGTCTGCGTGTCCGTTACTTTGTCCTGTTTTAACTTTAGCAATAGCATCCACTACATCCATACCTTCAACCACTTCACCAAATACACAGTAACCAAAACCCTGCATATTTTCGCCTGTGTAATTTAAGAAACCATTATCAGCAACATTAATGAAAAATTGCGCTGTTGCAGAATGAGGGTCCATAGTTCTTGCCATCGCGATGGTACCTCGCATGTTAGGCTTACCCTTTTGGGCTTCATTTTTAATTGCGCCTTGTGTTTGCTTTTGTTCCATATCCGAATTAAGACCGCCCCCTTGAATCATAAAACCTGTGATAACCCGATGAAAAATCGTATTATCATAAAAACCGTTACGAACATAATTCAGAAAGTTTTCTACTGTTACTGGAGTGTTTTCTGTATCTAATTGAATATGAATATCACCCTTAGAGGTGCTTATAACTACCATTATGTCTCCTGTGAGTTAATTACCAAATTGCGCATTTTATCACAAACATCATGCATTACATGAATATTGTGAATACTAGCCAAAGCAGTAAAAAGATTAGCCTTTTGTTTAAATAGCTGATGTAAATAAGAGCGTGAGTAATGACGACAGGTATAACATTTACAAGACGCCATAATGGGTGACATATCTGCACCAAAACATGATTTTTTGATCTGAATCCGTCCATTTTCATGTTCACTAACAAAACGCAACCAATTACCCTCACGAACTACTTCACCACAATATAAAGCTCCATGCCGTGCATTACGCGTGGGCGCAACACAATCGAACATATCTATTCCTTCAGCAACAACATCCAAAAGATCCTGGGGTGACATTCCAACTCCCATGGTATAACGCGGTTTATTTTCAGGTAAATAATCGCGTACCCAATGAATCACCTCCACAGTGGTTTTCATATCAAACCCTATAGTTTCCCCTCCTATTGCAATACCCTCCGTATTCATCGATGAAACAAAATCAGCACTTTCACGGCGTAAATCTTTAAATACACCCCCTTGAATAATACCAAATAACGCCTGTTGATAACCGTAACGCGACATAGGATGCTGCTGCTGATAGTGCATTGATTGCTTTAACCATCGATGTGTACGCATCATGATTTGCACAACTTCGTCTTTAGAGCAATTATCTGGAGTACACTGATCAAAGGCCATAATGAGATCAGCACCAATAATCTTTTGCGTTTTCAGAGACATTTCGGGCGTCATATGAATTAAACCTTGATTATCTGGCAGCCTAAAGTGTGCTCCTTCTTCATCTATGGTACAAATTTTTTTATTCTTGGATAAACTAAAAACCTGAAAACCACCACTGTCAGTTAACATAGGACCATGCCATCCCATAAATGAGTGCATGCCACCTGCCTTTTCAATAACCTCCATTCCTGGCGCACATAACATGTGATACGTATTTCCGCCCAAAATAATCTGACTGTGTGCTGTATGTAATTCAGCAGGAGTCATGTTGTTAACGCCCGCACGTGTTCCAACTGGCATAAAAACAGGCGTTATAAATTCACCATGGGCAGTTTTAACACGCGTCACACGAGCTTTAGTAGCTGAGTGTCTATGCAACACTTCGCAGGAAAAGGTTTTCATTCGAGTTAAAAATAATTTAAAAAGGCGATAATAGCTAAGTCAACCCCAGATTACCAGCTTTAAGAAATGTAGCTCCCTTATTCTGTTCATCCGTCATTTCGTAAATCCAGAACAACAATAACAATTTAGAAATTATTTAAGTCAAAACGAGACGAACGGGTACTCAAAAACAAGAAACATCCCATGAGCACCATAAACGTAAAATACAAAGCACTCCATCCCGGCATCGAAATGCCCCAAAAGCTCCAAGTTATTTCCGCACACTCACCAGTTCCCCAGAATAAAGTGTGCATAATCGTTTGCCAGGGAAAATAATGAATCAAAATATCTAAACCTGGCATACACGCAGGTACTTGTGATGGTGGGAAGGATTGCAGCCATAACTGGCGTAATGCAAAAAACAGACCTACCCCTGCAAAAATTATTTGCAACAAACTAATGTAATGTGCCCTTTGCACGGTACAGAAACTTAATCCCATAATGGCTAATAATAAAAAGACACAAACCCGTTGCATAATACACAAAGGGCAAGGCGTCAGGCCAACGATATACTGAAAATAAAAGGAACTAAATAATACACATAAGGTAAGTAAGGCATTAACTGTTTGAAGCCGTTTGAATGTTAATTTTGTCATGATTGAGGCAACATATAAGCTATTGCAGCCTTCAAATCATCTTCATTACATTTAAAACAAGTCCCTTTTGCGGGCATAGCATTTAAACCTTTTATTGAGGAAGTAACTAAATCATTTAATGTTCTACTAACCCTACGTTGCTTCCAATCCTGTTCATTCCTAAATTTAGGTGCGCCGGCTAAACCTTGATTATGGCATACTGTACAATATTGCTCATATATTTTTTGTCCCTGTTTTTTTTTTGCCAACTTAGTAACCGCTTTATTTTTAGCCTCTGGTTGACTCTGCATAGAAACTTGACCTAAACGTTGAGTTTTTAATTGTATTTCTTGGCTCGTTATCTCACCTGCGTAAAGCGCAAATGAAAAAAATGACAGCATCACACCAAGCAACTTCATATCTATACACCTCTTTGATCCAATTTAAAAATCATACCGATAAGTGAACTATTTTTCCATACCATTTATTACTGGTTTGATGTAGTAATAAATAATTTTCATAGTTTTAAATGGATATTTTATTAACCGATACCGACGCGGCAACCACTACCGCATCCAGCAGCGGAACTATTGCTGGCGCGCGGATGCTTACCGCTACTCCTTCACAGGATACAGAAGTCAATGTTCCTTATTCACAAGCAAATACAGTTTTCGGAGGAACAGCGCCTTATACTTACAGTGTGTCTACGGGTACAGTGCCTGCAGGAACAAGCTTAGATACGACGGGAACAGTTTATCCTGCACAGTGAGTGTCTTGAGGAACGATACTGCCTACACATTTTCGGTGTCCACTACAACTACAGTGAGTGGTGCTAATGAAACGGGTTCTGCAACTTTTTCCAGCTCGGTAACACCTAAAGCAGTGTTTACTGTCAGTCCATCTACACTAGCACTTTCTGGTCTTGGCAGTGGCAATGTAAGAACAATTACCCTCATCAATAACTCACATACCTCCATCACGATTTCACAAACCCCTGTGACTCCCGATTTTTCACCCGCACTTCCATCGGGAACTACTTTATCGTCCACAACATGTACCACAAGTAATGATTTATCACCCAATGGAGGGTCATGTACACTCACCCTGACTCCTGGTAGTACCCTCTCTTCGGATAACACGCACAACCAGTGTTGCACCAGAGGTCAGTGCTGTTTCAGTCAGTATCAGCGCAGGTTCAGTAACCGCCGACGTGCTGGGCTAGGGCTGTCAGTATCACGGAAGCTATCTTTTCTCCCTCCCACAAGCCCCAATACATCATCCAGTCAGCCTGCCACATTACAACTAGGTCAGCTCAATTGTAACTCGGTGAATGACAGCGCTTGTCTCACTATGAATACTTTTGTTTATTACGGCTCAGGAACCAATTATGTAGCAGGTCTTTGCCAACAAGCGTTAGATAATAATGGTGCAACATGTTCCTAAGGCTCGAACTGTTACACGGATTAGTATTTACCTTCAACCTGCGATTTAGGACCTTTTGGCTCTACAGGCGATACTGGTAACTACCGATTTTTAACTGGTTCCCAATCATGCATTTCTGGTAGTACTAATATTCAAAATGAATTGGTTAGCACAGGGATTGTGAGTTTATCTGGTGACTATTAGGGCGCAACTGAGTCCTCACTTGCTTCCCAGGCCAACGGGTGGTACCAGAATTTCCTTGCCTCTAGTGGCAGTTCGCAGGACATCAACGATAAGTACGTTTTTTATAGTGTTCGTTGCGTGAGGAGCTTAACCAATTAAGGTGTTTTTATGATCCAATTTACACAAAGCTTAAAAAAGGCTATATTAAAGTTAACGTCATCAAAAGGAACTGATATGGCTAATACGAATAACATTGTGGATATTCCTGGTTCTGAGAACCTACAACGTAATTGGGGATGGCTTTTAGGACTAGGAATTGTGCTTTTGATCATGGGCACTATTGGTTTAGGCATGGACATCGCACTAACTATTGTCAGTATGTATTTTTTTGCCGCTCTATTAATGATTTCAGGTATATCACATTTTGCCGATGCATTTAGATATAAACAATGGAAGGGTGCTGTTTGGCAAATTTTCGTCGCCATTCTTTACCTTATTGCTACTGCTATTATTTTATACGATCCTCTTTTAGCATCAACAGTAATTACTGCATTACTGGCGTGGACTCTTATTATTCTTGGAACTACCCGAATTGCCATGGCCTGGTCATTGAAAGATAATTCAAGTCGCTGGATATTATTCTCAGGAATTACGTCTCTTCTTCTAGGTATACTTATTTTACTGCATTGGCCATCGAGCGGATTATGGGTTATTGGAATGTTTATTGCGATTGATATGATAGTCAGTGGTTGGACTTATATTTTCACGGCAATTGCGCTTCGTTCAGCTAAATAAAACTTGTAACCTGGATGCATCCGGGTTACAAGTTTTATAGTAAAGTATGATACGATACGCTTCATCAAGTAACTATCAGCAACCTATAATGTTAAGAACAATTCGTATTGCAACCCGAAGAAGTCCCCTTGCGTTATGGCAAGCCAATCACGTTCGTGATCTGCTGCTTAAACAATGGCCCAATCTCACTATTCAACTGTTACCTATGACAACATCGGGGGATAAATTTCTTAAAGATAAACTTCTAGCAATCGGTGGAAAGGGTTTATTTGTAAAAGAATTAGAACAGGCTTTAGTAGATAAAAGAGCAGATCTTGCTATTCATTCAGCTAAAGATATGCCTGCAGAATTTCCTGCAGGATTAACTCTGGCAGCCATATGTAAACGAGATAATCCATTTGATGTATTAGTCAGTAAACACTATTCCAGTCTGTCAAATCTGCCTCAACACGCTACGGTCGGTACAGGAAGTCTCCGACGTCAATCCCAATTACTAGCCTATAGACCCGATTTATGCATTAAACCGTTACGTGGCAATATTAATACTCGTCTTGCCAAACTTGAGGCAGGAGAATACGATGCCATTCTCCTTGCTGCTGCAGGACTTGAACGTATGGGCTTTAATAATGCAATCACCGAACAATTATCGGATAAGATTATGTTACCAGCCTGCGGGCAAGGCGCTTTAGCCATCGAATGCAGAACAGATGATAAAGAAATGCGCGAACTAGTTCATAGTTTAAATGATCCTCTATCTTCTGTTTGCGTGCATACTGAACGCCAGGTCAATGCGCTATTAGGTGGAAATTGTCATGTGCCTTTAGCTGTTTTTTGTGCACCAACTCAACACGGAAAATTAATGCTGCAAGCAAAAATTTTAAATCATGACGGATCTCATGTCATTTTAGATCACCAAACAGGAACTTTGGATGAAGCAGCTACTTTAGCTGACAACTGCTCGCGTTCTTTGCTAGCACAGGGTGCTGTTGCTCTTCTTGCATCGAATACCCAATGAGCCGCTCACTCCGTGGATTACGTATTTTAAATACACGCCCACATAAACAGGCAGCAAGTTTAAGTACAGCAATTCGTGCAGGTGGTGGTAGCGTCATTGAATTACCTACCTTGGAAATTCAGGCCACACCGGACTGGTTACACTCTTTACCTGACTTGAAAAAAATAAATCAAGCCATTTTTGTCAGTGCTAATGCAGTAGAACATTGCTTTATGCAACTAAACCAAGCAAATATTTCCTGGCCTTCATCAATTAAAGTAATTGCTATAGGACAAGGCTCTACTATGATGCTTAAGCAGTTTGATACGCACGTCCATATGATACCTGAGATGCCTAATAGTGAACATTTATTAGTCATTAACAGCTTACAACAACCGCAAAAACAAAATATCCTTTTAGTTAAAGGAAAAGAAGGACGAACGCTTATTGAGGAAACACTCTCTAGCAGGGGAGCAAACCTAATAGTCCTTAACGTATATCAACGGGCTATGCCTAAAATAAACCCTCAATTTGTAAAATCAATCTGGCGCGAAGATTTAGTGGATATTATACTGATAACTAGTGAGCAATCGATACATCATCTTTTTAAACTATTTGAAGAAGAGGCTCATAATTGGCTGCGCAGTAAAACCTGTCTGGTACTCAGCGAACGGCTAGCTCACGTTGCCTTTTCATTGGGGATAAATACAATTATTCGCAGCCATCCCAGCAGAATGATGAACGCGTTGTTTAACTATGTTATCAAGGATTAATTTATGGCTAACCACGATGAAGAACAAGAAAAAACACCTGAACTAGAGCAACACGCCCATGAGGAACAAGGCACAAAGAACCACAAAACCCTTACGACCTCTAAAAATAAATCGCTTATAACCATGGGGGCAGTCATTATTGCTCTTGGAGCCCTAGCAACATCCTTATATACCTTATCCCTTAATCAACAAGTACACGATCAATTAATTGATAAAAATAACCAATTGTCGACCCAATTGGATAAACTTGATCAAAAACAAGAGAAAACCCAAAATCAAATTAATGCAGATATGGAGACAAAAACGAATACGGTCCAAGAAATGGGCTCTTCATTGCAAGCTAAATTCGATGAATTAAATAAACAGGTACACAATGCACTAAGCCAACGATTGTATCAAAATCAAAACTGGCAGCTACTTAAAGCGCGCTATTATCTTGAATTGGCACAAATTAATGGCCATTGGAGTAAAAATAGTTCCTCAATGGTGGCGATGTTGCAACAAGCCGATCAATTATTACACCAATTAAATGATCCCAAGATTTTTGACATCAGACAGGCAATAGCCAAAGACATTGCCCAATTACAGGCATTACCAAAGGTTGATGTAGTTGGCATACTCGGTCAATTAGATGCTGCGCAAAATAGTCTTAATGAACTGAATATTCCAGCAATTCAGAGCATCGACAAACACGAAATAACAAAAGTACCTGAAACACCCCATCAAGATGCACTGTCTGTCTGGCGCCTGCATTTACAAGACAGTTTGAACTTGCTGAATAAACTAGTGGTTATACGGCGTAATGACACACCTATCAAACCACTTATCTCACCAGAATTTGAAGCCCTCCTTAAAGAAAATATTCGCTTGAATCTGCAAGAAGCACAATGGGCTGTTCTCAATAGAAATCCTCAGGTCTATCAGTTAATGCTTAATCAGGCAATTACAACTATTAGAAAGAACTTCAATGAAGATGCCGAGAACACTAAAGAACTGATAAAAATGTTAACTGAATTGCAGAAAATTGAACTAACACAAAAAAAACTTCAAATCGGCGCAGAACTACCCCTGCTCATTCAATTAATCAATGCGAATGAGCCCCGAGTAAATGCACCTAACACAACGAAGCAAGGAGGAATCTCACAATGACACGTCTTTTCCTGGCTTTTTTTGTTTTATTGACCGCAATAGTTTTGGGAGTTCAGCTTAATAAAGACCCAGGCTATGTATTGATTGCAATAAATCATTGGACCGTTGAAACCACATTTTGGGTTTTGATCCTGGGTTTAATTTTTTTATTTTTGCTCCTGCATCTTTGCCTGCGCTTAGGTCATAAAATTTCTCATGCACCAACAGCGATAGGTCGCTGGCATTCAAAACGATTAGCACAAAAAGCACGAGCGATTACTCGTAAAGGTTTAATAGAATACAGTGAAGGATATTGGAATAAAGCAAAAAATCATTTAGTTCAGGCATTACCGAATACTGATACTCCTTTGTTAAATTATTTAACCGCGGCACGAGCTGCACAAAAAATGGGTGACAGCCAGTTACGCGATGATTTTCTACGTGAAGCACAACAATCCATGCCCGAAGCAAAAATTGCCGTTGAATTAACTCAGGCACAATTGCAATTAGCGAATCATCAATGGGAGCAAGCTTTAGCGACGTTACGACATTTACAGGATATTGCACCTCGTCATCCTTATGTATTAAAGCTACTGATGCAATTTTATCAAGAAGTAAGAGATTGGCCACAACTAATTGCCTTGCTGCCCAATTTAAAAAAATATAATGTGGTAAAGCAGCAAGAAGAGTTTGAGTCCTTACAACGCAATGCCTATTTGCAAGCGCTTACAGATCTTGCTCGTCACAATCAATCTGAAGCAACAACTGCACTATTCAATTCACTGCCAAAACCCTTAGCGACTGATCCCGATATTGTCGCAGAATATGTGCGTTTTTTATTGCGTAATAATGATCATGCCAGTAGCACAAATTTATTACGTCGTTGTCTTCGCAAATATTTCAATCCTCAATTGATAGCACTGTATAGCAGCTTACCCAGCAATGAAAATCAGCTAATTTTTGCCGAAAGCTTACTCAAAAAGAATGCTCATTCCGCAGCCCTGTATTTGTGTTTAGGTCAACTATGCATCAAACAGCAATTATGGGGAAAAGCAATACATTACCTTGAACAATCCAATGAAATTGAACCCTCACCCTCGGCTTATGTAACTTTAGGAAAACTTCATGAGCAACTTGGTGATCCCGTCGTTGCTTGTGCAAGTTATAAACGAGGACTTGAATTAGTAACACAACAGCAAACTGAATTCTCCTGGGAAAAAACAAGAGAGTACACTTCAGATTAGTAAACATTAGTATCAAACTACTTGTCCCCATTTATTTTGAAATAGTAGTTTTACTAAAGTTTTTTATTTGACTAGCTGGTTTTATGATATGTTGATAATTTATTAATCAATTAATCAGATTTTAGCCAATTGTTCATCACGATATTATCAGGATATACTTACTACCGCTGTGCCAGTGTCACTACTTTATTATGAGATCATTTTCAGATAATATTGTTTTTTTTGAAAATTTCACAACTTAAAGGATTAATGTTGGTATGAATGTGAAACTGAATAAGCTTGCTTTTTTGGTTACAAACGCCTATCAAATCAATACTAAAACTAACTGGCAAGGCTTTTAGGCGGTAGGTGCAAATCATACTTTTGAAAACCTCAAGTTTTCATTTTATCAGTTATCCTGGGGG
>NZ_JBAQZB010000035.1:0-9287 GCF_049790535.1 Legionella sp. | reverse complement strand
CGTAAACTCTTCATATCATGCGCTTTGCGAAATTTTAAGGCAATATTTGAATGATAAAGAACGACAGCCAATACTAATAACACAAAAACCACAGGATAACGCATAAAATCGCCCACAGCCCGTGTCGTGTCTAATAATTGATTCCAATCCACTGCATTAGGATCTACCGTTTGCATTAGGTAAATTAAATTCGTCAAATGTTCATTATGAATAAATAAATTAACAAGTTTAGCTTGCCAAATATTTATCTGAAAAACAGTCATCACAATATATTGATGCCCTGTTTTCCAAATTATAAATACAGTGACAAAAAGCAACACCATAATCCAAATCGGTGCCATACCATTATCTGTATTTTGCTGTTGGGGTTGTTGAGCCATTAATACTTACTTTTAATGAATTTCTTTAACTTCAAGTATATACTGCTCTCGAATGTTTTTGCGAGAATTTCGATTTTAAAATCAAAGTTTATAAAAAACATTGGTTAATCCCTAGTTATACACCCTAAATTCTAGGATTCTTTAATTAGACGACCTCGATAAAATTGATAAACACCCGTTGCGTGAACGAAACTGCTGATATTTTCCAAATCTAATGTTTTATCCTTTAGTGTCAATAACGGATTTCCTAATTTATCCATTAAGATCTTATCCGGAGGAAGAGAAATAATATCCTTTTGATTGATGTAAATACCTATATACGCTTCATTCTGTTTATTTTCTTTTATTTTTATCAATGCCTTTACATGTTCTACATCAGCATAGATAGGACGGGAAATCATTTGTCGAGGCAAATTAGACACTATTCTTTCCCAAGACTGAATATTAGTCCCATCTGAAGAATACAAAGATACAAAAACTTCTTGTTGTCCACTTCTAAGAGCTAAACGATTCGCCAAATAAATATCTTCTTTGATTTGCTCCTTTGTACGACTGCCAAGTTGCTCTACAAAATTTTCGCGAATATCATTTAAATTTTTACCTATGGCGCGCAAAAAATTAGATTTATCCCAAGGGCCATTTTTAATAGCCTCATCTAATGCTTGAAGTATTGCTTCATTTTGCTCATCTGAGAGTATTTCTTTCATAACATCAACACACAAATCTTGAGGGAACTAACTACCCCAAATTAAACAAACGATATTAAAAAGTATAACAGTTATTTGCACCAATCCATTAGAAAACATTAAGCATGAGACAATTTAATTTTATTTTCCACAAAAAATGATGAAATTAAATTGCCTCAAGCAAACCTCATTATTTAAAAATGAATTGTTTTTTTTCATCAACTTGTGTTTTGGAAATTGCTAGCTCTATCTCTTTAAAACATTTATCTAAAACAGCCACTGCCTGTAGTTTTATTGGATCATCTCTGATTTCTACTGCTTTTTCGATTTGCATCTTCATTTGATCAATTCGCGCAATAACTGAGCAATAAACATCTCCTGGCGATACTTCAACTTTTCTAGAAGGAAAAATTCCCCATCCATCGGCCATAGTTATATACTCCTAAAACTTAAATCCTTAAACTAAGTGTAACAAAAAAATATTTGGGTGAACTTATATTTCACATTACTTTCTATTTTTTTACAATTAATTTGTAAAACGGGCTTAATCGTACATCAACTCATCCAAGGGAGTATAATCTTTACTTGGACCACCTTGAATTAATTCATTCAATACATCCGTCATACAAAGCAAACGTAAAACATTAGGTGTTACTTCATCAAACATCACACGAAGCCCTAACAATGCACCTTCAGCTTCATCAAACGTTGCTCCTAAGCCGTACCCTAAACACAAAGAGCACAATTGATCCGCGCGTTTTGCAATTGCAGGTAATAAACCCGTGTCTGAAAAAACTTCATCAAAACTAACAAATCGATCATTTAAATAAAATTTTGCGTTCAAACTTGCAGCAATGATCACCATACATTTACTAATATCTCGTTCCATTTTATTATCGCCACCACGGCTGTGCAGACTTTATATTTCCTGCTAAAAAATTTCGTACCCAACGCAAAAAAACCGGTACAGTAAAACCATAGTGTTCAATAATACCAAAAAATACAGCTGAAACTAAAACCAATACCCCTGTCCATACTCTAATATGCATTAAAAATAGAAATATAGGAAAGGCAGCCCGTGCATCAACCATAAAAAAACGAGCGCTTCGTGCGGAATCTCGCCAATGTGCTGTATCCGCAAATCCCCCACTTGCCATACTCTATGCCTCAAAAATAATTTATATAAAAAAAGTATATACCTAAAAGTTGTCTTTAGCATATGCGTATTAACAAAAAACTGCTAAAAAACATAGAAAAATGATGTCGGAGTCAGCTAGTTAAACACGAATTTTACTAATTTTTGATTAATCCATTGGAGAATGATTTTTAGATGATGAGAAACCTAGAGTACATCATTCATCTCTTTTGGTTTAGCAGTGGGTATCAAACAAAGTTCCTCCTTGGCATTGGCAGGTTTTTCCCCTTTCTCATTAGTAACAGCAGCTAGTCCCAAATTTCTCAAAATTTTAGAAGTGCTGTTAATCTCCATTAGATACTCCTTTTATGAAATAGAACGACTAAACGTAATAGAACAACTTAAAGAATTATTAAGAAAATGGATCTTTTTATAAAAATTCTATTGAGTAATGAATGCATTTTACGTTATGTTAAAATTACTTATCGATTATTATAGATTTCATTTACGGATAAATGCAATTACAAAGTTAATTATTACAATTGAAATAAAGGAGAATTTCTATGGCTAGGGGTGAAGTAAAGTGGTTTAATAATGCCAAAGGATGGGGATTTATTATTCCTGAACAAGGCGGCGATGATATTTTTGTTCATTTTTCATCAATTCATGGTACTGGTTATAAAACATTAGTTCCTGGTCAAATAGTTACCTATGATGTAGGAGATAGTGATAAGGGTCTTCACGCCGCTAACGTGATTGTAATTACTGACAATGCCGAATCAGAAATGGCTTAATTAAGTTTTGGCGGCTTTGTAATAGTAAGATTTATTATAGTGCCGCAACCAAAAAACTAATTTCAATGCAATTACTGCATTCATAACCATCTTCAGGTATAATGAAAAAAATTCATTTAAGGCACAAGTTGTACTAATGAGACGTGGTTTATTACTCATTAATCTGGGTACTCCCAAGAATACAAGTGTTGCTGCCGTTAGGAATTACTTACGCCTATTTCTTACTGATAAGCGAGTAATCGACCTGCCCGCTTGGTTCCGTTATATCTTAGTTTATTTCTTTATTTTACCCTTTAGAGCAAAACGCTCTGCTCACGCGTATAAAGCTATTTGGACGAAACACGGTTCACCCTTGCTCTATCATAGTCAAAACTTAGTAGCTCAAATTAAACGTGAGGTCGCCGACTCAAGTTATAAAATCGCGTTAGGCATGCGCTATGGCGAACCATCAATCGAATCAGCATTAAATCATTTAAAGCATTGTGAATCCATTACTATCTTACCTCTATATCCTCAATATTCTTCCGCAGCTAGCGGTTCATCCATTGAAAAAGCAATGCGCATCATGAGTTCCTGGAATACTATTCCTTCCGTAACCATTGTTCGCGATTTTTTTCAACACCCCGCCTATATCAATGCACAAGCAAAACTCATAAAGGAATACCTACAAAAACACGAGCATGTTCTTTTTAGTTATCATGGAATCCCTGCACGCCAAATTACTAAAAATGTATGTAAATCAGTATGTTCGGAAAATTGTCCTGCACTCAACGAACAGATTCAAGGATGTTATAAAGCCCAATGTCATGAAAACACTCGTTTATTAGCTAAAGAACTGCAGCTACCTGAAAATCAATACAGTACCGCATTCCAATCTAGACTGGGAAGAGCATCTTGGATAAAGCCTTATACTGATGAACATCTAACCAAACTTGCAGCTCAAGGAATCAAAAAATTACTCATTGTTTGCCCTTCTTTTGTAGCAGATTGTTTGGAAACTCTTGAAGAAATAGGCATACGTGCCAAAGCCCAATGGCTGGCTCTAGGTGGAGAACAATTAATTGTAGTTCCCTGCTTGAATGAACACCCCTTATGGGTAAAAGCTATAGGTGAAATCACTCATCTGAAAATAAGTAAAAAAAGCGGGTAACAAATTTTATACTCTAAACCATAAATTTCTTGTATTATAAAAAACTTATAATTTTCAGCAAGGAACTAAATTGAAACGGATCTTTTTCTTAACATTATTTTTTGTCTCTCAAACTATAGCTGCAGTATTTAGTTCTGAAGAGGTAGAGAAACTAAAACATAATTTTTTTGCAAATATTCAGTCTAATGGTGCAATAATTGCCTCTCCTTCGAAAGAAGAGCCCAATTATTATTTCGATTGGATTCGAGATTCCGCTATTGCCATGTGTTTGATCGAAACATGGTACGAATCCACTCATTCCCAAAAACTTAAAGATCAATTAGTACACTATGTTTCCTGGACGCAACTTATTCAACACCAAAACGAGTCGCTGCCTAGACAAGATATTATGGGCGAACCTAAATTTTATATTAATGGCTACCCATTTGAGGATTCATGGGTAAGGCCTCAAAATGACGGTCCAGCTTTAAGAGCAACTGTTTTAATTCATTTTGCGCATCAGTTACTAAACCAAAATGAAGTTGAATACGTACACAACTTTTTGTACAACAGCAGTCTTGATTCTAGCTCCATGGGTGTAATTAAAATGGATTTGGAGTATACCGCGCATCATTGGGTTGATGAAAACTTTGACCTATGGGAAGAAGTGTTTGGACATCATTTTTTTACTACTATGGCACAACAAAAAGCATTACTTGAGGGTGCAACCCTTGCTCGTCGTCTTAATGATAAAAGCGCCGCTGTTTATTACGAAAAACAAGCTGATTTAATGAACACACGCTTATATCAACACCTAGATCAGAATAACTACCTAATTCAAGCCACTCTGCCCCCACACCTTGGCCCACAAAAAACTTTTGAACTGGACTCATCAGTTATTTTAGCTATTTTGCTTAATCCACAAAGTGGCATTCTTGCTCCAAGTAGTATTTATGTTGAAAAAACAGTTAATGCATTACACGATCAATTTAAGCAAATCTTCCCAATCAATAATAATATATCTGGCCCTATTTTATTTGGTCGTTATCCTGGAGATACTTATGACGGATACCAAACTAGTAGCATAGGTAACCCTTGGTTTACCTTAACAGCCACTCTGGCTGAGTATTATTTTACACTTGCTGAAAATTTGCCCATAGATGAACAATCACTCATGCTTCAATACATACACATAGGGGATGCTTATTTAAAACTAATAAAACACTATGCACCTGAAATGAATTTAAGTGAACAAATCAATTTGAATACTGGAATCCAACAAGGAGCAAGTTCCCTAACCTGGAGTTATGTATCTGTTTTGCGTGCTCTGGAAGTGAGAGAAAAATTAGCACAAATGAAGAAATAAATCGTTTATCATGAATACTGCTGCTAAATATTGGCAGCACTTAATGATTTAAATAAGTAGAAGACCATCTTAGTCGATCAGGCGCAAAAAAAAGCACACATTGCTGTGTGCTTTGTTCATTCCCCATTAGCTTGAGCTAACCTTCTTCCCAAAATCAGAATCTCTGAATAAAGACTTCTAATTCATAATGTAGGCAGAAATAGTTCCATCGGTACAATTTACCACATAAACAAACTGGCCATTTGGACTAATAGCAATTCCCGTAGCAAAAGGACTTCCTGGTATATCACTTAAGTCGCCTGTAACTAGAAACGGCAGTGATGTAAATGAATTGGCCATCGGGACTAATTCGAGTACAATAGGGCGTATATATAACCTAATGGAATAAAGCCACTTGATAAAGGAAATAAAACACCTGTGGTGTCATTGACACTGTATCCCAAGATACAGACAGAAGAAGAACGTAGAGGAATTGATTATTGGGTGTTATTACCAGCGCTTGCGGAAAATTTCCTAATCCAGTGTTGAAAGGGCTTCCTGTAACAGGAGTTAACGCGCCAGTTTGACAGGTGACAACCACATTGCGACTGACAAACAAATATTGATTGCCCAGCATAACCTCAAGTAATAAACGTTCATAAGCATCTGCAATACGCTATGTATTAAAATTTAGATCCAATTTACTGTCACGTAATTGCATACATTCACTCAAACCAGGAACTTTATTCATCATCCTGACCTCTACACCCTCATCAGGTTGCAAACGAATAATTAATTTATTAGGTGATAAGTCTTGCTTTAATTGTCGAAAAATATTGTAGGGCTGTGGTTTGAAATAAATCACCACTTCACTTTGTTTTTTTGATAAACGCTTTCCTGTAAGTAAATAAAAAGGTACTCCTACCCAGCGCCAATTATTAATAAAAGCTTTGATCGCTACAAAAGTCTCTGTTGTGGATGCTCTATATGCCCCTTCTTCCTCTAAATAACCAGGTATTTTCTGACCTTTAACAACATTGCTTATGTATTGAGCCCATACAGTGTGCTCGTGGACCGGTGTATTACCGAGAAAACGTCCGCAGAGAGACTCATGGGCGGCTCCATTGCGATCAAAGCAACTATTTACAGTAAATGATTTTGTAACATATCACTGACTTCGGCAACAGTAATTTCAACCTTATCAATTACATGCTGATCCCAATTGGATGAAAAAATCGCATTTGCAAAGCACTGAACTAAAAGATTTAATACCGTTTCTTTACCAAGATAATGATCAATACGATAAATCTGATCCTCGGCAAAAAAACGAGCCACTTCATTATTAATCGCTATTGAAGAAGATAAATCATGACCAATAGGTTTTTCTAAAACCACCCGGGAGGGTTGAGTAGTTAAGCCCACGCACGCTAGAAAGATTTTGGCAAGTTTGTGCATATAAGGAAGGAGGAATAGCAAAATAAGAAATAGTAATACGTTCTGGGGACTTAATGTACTTCATTAACTTTTGGTACTCATCAGCCTCTACCAAGTCTAATTTACAATAATCCAGTTTTTTAGCAAGACGCTCCCAGGCAGACTCATCTAAAAGATCAGTTAAAAAAATTTGGATTTTTGTCTTAATTAAATCAATATAAGCACCTAAATTTAACTCTTAGCATGCACAACCAATAATTAATTCGCGTGTCTGGATGCAGCAAGTAATTGCGCTCAAGCTGATATAAAGCTGGAAGTAATTTGCAACAAGAAAAATCTCCAAAAGTACCGAACACAATTAAATCACAAGGGTACTTCGCAGCTACTTCTTCGCTCATATATCATCCCAGATAACCTATCATTTTCTTGAAGCTAATACTAAATTGAAATATACGGTAGACCAACCTAATTTCTGAACATCTTGCAAAACCACATTTTTGTGATATACCACAAATAATAAGAGATTAAAGTTAAATCATTTATTTAGGAGTAACGACAAATGCTTAATAAAAGATTTTCAGAACGGCTCAATAAAGAGCTTGATAATATTGGAGCTCCAACATTAAGCGCAGAGCGTATTGAAGTATTATCAAAATTGGTAAAGATACCAAAGTTTAAAGCAGAAGCTCTACTAAACGGAACCACCCGTCCTGATGCAATATTATTAAATACGTTAGCCCAAGAACTTGAGGTCAGTGTCGACTGGTTAGTAGGCAAAGATGAGGCCGCCCATTAAATATAAAAATAATTGCTATACTGTAAGTAAAATTTATCACGGAAATTATTTTATGGCCAACCCAGAAGAAAGTAAAACTGAACTTATAACTCATTTGGTAGGGGAAATAAACCAGTATGGGTATGCCCCGGACTCAAAATTATGTTTAAGCGAGGCAGGCATAAAAGCGCTAAACCAAGGGATCGACAGCTATGATGCAAACCACTCTCTAAAAGTTTCTGAGTATAAAGCAGCTAATAATCTTGTTGAAGACAAAGAAGTGCTCATTACTAATGATCCCCTATTTTTTAGAAAACAATTTATAGAATACATTAGTCAACATCAGCCTCCTCAGTTTAATGGTGATGAACGTACCAGAGAAACTTATCCCGAATCAGCAACCCTTTCCATGCACAAGCTTCTTGACTCTAAAGGAGTGGAGCTGTATCAACTGGCTTTGGAAGAAGAAATACACAGCATAGAGTTCAGGCATGCTCTATTAATGCGTGCAACAACTCAATTTAAAGGTTCTAAGTGGCAAGAACGTCCTGTAATTATTGTATCAGGCCCCTCAGGATGTGGAAAATCTTATGCTGCACAATCTGCTGTGGGAATAGCACAACAATTTTTATCCACAAAAGACAATAAAGTAACAAGCAATAATGTTATTGCCGCTGATGGTGGCCTATGTCGTGAACTATCACAAATGCGAAAATTAGTTATTCAAGTAGCCAATAATGAGGGGTATGCAGGTATTAGTGATTTACATTCAAAAAGCAAAATTTTAGATGGATTAAAAAACAAAATATTAGAGGCTGCTATTGCAAGTCCCGGGGTAGGTATAGTTATTCCGGAAACCTTTTCAAAATGGTTACAACCATTTCACCCCATTAAAAATTTAATGAAAAATATTGACTCGCTACCCAATACGAAACAGATTTTCGTACGTGTAGCCGGTGAAAACTCATCAACTTTTCAAAAAATCGTTGCCTTTATGGGATCACGGAGAGCTTGGAAAGTAGATGGATTTACACCACAAAAATTGAGTTTAAATAAACAAGGATTAACTGAATCCAAAGCTTATGAGAGAAAAGGGTTTAATTGGGGAACAAAGGGGTCAATCCTAGCGGAAAAATGGTTTCGTTCAAACAGCAAAGATAAATTAAGTATGTTGATAACCAATGACTTAATTCTGTTAAAGCCAGATCCTGATTCACTAACAGAAAAATGGCTTACTGCCGAAGCAAAAGACATAGGAGCTCGTCTTTTTTCTGAAAGAGCTTATAAAAAATGGGCAGCTCTACCAACGGATGAGTTAAAACAAAGCCTTCCCGATTATTGCAAAACGGTGAAATTACAAATTAAGACTGCGGCACAAATAGATTTTGCCATTGCCCAAAAACAAATTAAATCAAGAATTGAATCCATTAATAAATGTCTTGAAAAAGAGTTTAGCCGCACAAAACACAATGAAGAGAAAATTATTTATCTCCTTAATAAACGGGATGCTTTGTTAGATATCAATAAAATTAGTTCTAAAGATTTAGATATTTTGTCGGGTATAAACAAAATAAAACACCAAATAGAAGACTGCATTTCCGTATGACAA
>NZ_JBAQZB010000034.1:0-6581 GCF_049790535.1 Legionella sp. | reverse complement strand
GCGAGCGCAGTGAAGCAATCCAGAGGTTCGAAGCACTTTACCCTAGATTGCTTCGCGATGCTCGCAAAGACATCAACCAACGGAGATACACAACATGCATGAGCATCAACCTGCTATTTATATTATGGCGAGCAACAGACCGCCAAGTTTTATATTTAACTCATTGAATATGATGCATTTATTATTTTGTTCGTTGTGAAAGATTACCCTTTAGCCTACCCCCTGTGAAAAAAGTATCTTTAATTGACACATTTTTGTCGAGCAGATACTATCTTCCCCTCGTCTTTGCGAGCGCAGTGAAGCAATCCAGAGGTTCGAAGCACTTTACCCTAGATTGCTTCGCGATGCTCGCAAAGACGCAAACAGTCCAACCAACGGAGATACATCACATGCATGAGCATCAACCTGCCATTTATATTATGGCGAGCAAACGGAATGGCACACTTTACACAGGTGTTACCAGTGATTTGATAAAACGCGTTTATCAACATAAACATGAAGAGAGCGACGGGTTCACCAAAAAATACAATTGTAAGCTGTTGGTCTACTATGAGCAAACTGAAGATATGTTATCTGCAATTGAGCGAGAAAAACAAATTAAAGCAGGATCCAGAAAAAAGAAATTAGCGATGATTGAATCAATAAATCCATGATGGCTAAATCTCTATGAAACGTTATTATAGTCTACGAAGATTCGTTCGCTATCTAGACTGATCTCCCCCATCAAATCCATGATTTAACAAACGCTTGCAGCAAAATTCTCACTAAATGATTTATTGTGAGCTAATGAAAAGGTAATATTTTAAATAAATTACTTTTATATTCTTGCCTAATGAAGCCCTGTAAGGAGTGGCGCAAGAGACAGACAGATGTTGTTATAGTATCATGATAAAGGGGATAACCTCTCTTGATTATCTGTTGATTGAATAGAATAAATCTTTTTGCCATTGGTCTTGTTGTTGCTGTTTCAAATTTGATTCAATAGCAAGGTATTTTATTTTGTTTACTCCTATAAATAACCATAAATCTTTTTACTCATGCTCACTGTAGTGTGAATTTCTAATCAATATTGGTGAAAGAGAGTTAAAAGTAATTTATATTCTATATGCAAAGTTATTAATTAAATTAATTCAATGAGTTATAGTTAAGATTTGGCGGAGAGACAGGGATTCGAACCCTGGGAAGGTTGCCCTTCAACGGTTTTCAAGACCGCCGCATTCGACCGCTCTGCCATCTCTCCGATAGCCAGGAATACTATCTTAACGTTTTTAGTTTTGCAAATACTTTTTAATATCACACTCAATTAAATTAAGCAGAAAGAATGTTCGCAAATTATATAGTCCTAGGTATAATGTTCTAAAATTTCTTGCTTATGGTTATGGAAGCAACAGAATTATATAGGTGTGAGTTATGAAACGAATTCAAATATTATTCCTGGTGGGACTTATTTTTTCTTTGTCTTCTTGCAAGACCTGGTGGAATAAAGATGATGACGATAAAAATCCTTTTAAGGGAATGAGTGCTGAGCAACTTCATAATGACTCCCAAAAAGCATTACATAAAGGTGAATATGCCACTGCTATCAAGCAACTTGAAGCAATAGAAACAATGTACCCATTTAGTGATTATACTGAAAATTCACAAATGCATTTAATTTATGCCTATTATAAAAATGAAGACTATCCTTCTGCTGCAGCAACTGCAGAACGATTTATCCATCTCTATCCACGCGCTAAGCATGTCGATTATGCCTACTATATGCGTGGATTAGCTAATTTCCAACAAAATCGAGGTGTTTTTGCTAAGATATTACCAATGGATGAGTCTTGGCGCGACCCCGGAACACAAACTCAGGCTTATTCAGACTTTGCAATTTTGGTTGAGAAATTCCCTGAAAGTAAATATAAAGCCAATGCACTGCAACGTATGATTTATTTACGTAATATGTTTGCACAGCAGGAATTGAATATTTCAAAATATTACTTTAAGCGTAAAATGTATGTCGCTGCCATTGAACGAGCTGGATATTTAGTGAAAAACTATCCCCAAGCACCTTCTGTTCAGCAAGCATTAGTAATTATGTATCATTCAAATATTGCTTTGGGTTTAAATAAGGCTGCGGAAGAGGTTAGAACCGTTTATCAAACTACTTATCATACAAGCAAATTGGCAAATGTAGCTCCTTAGTAATTTGCTTATATTTTTAGAAGTTTAAAGTGCTTCGTACTATTTTTTATAATTTAATGGTGATCCTCTAAATATTTTTTATATAATGGAGTTTCTAATGTTAAGGAATACAACAAAATCATTTGGTAGCCTTGCAAAATTATTTCATTGGCTAATCGTTATTTTAATTTGCACTCAATTTTATTTGATTTGGGGTCAAGATTTATTTCCGCAAAAATCTTTGATAAGAATTCAATATATCCTTTTACATAAATCTTTTGGAGTGACTCTCTTTATACTTGGCGTATTATTTATCGTTTGGCGCACCATTAATCTAAAGCCTGAGGCACCAGAACCACAACCTCATTGGAAACATATCGTTGCTAAAATAGTCCATCATTCATTATTAACGCTTATCATTTTGATGCCAATACTAGGTTATTTAATGTCTACTGCTGATGGACGAACTGTGAGCTTTTTTGGTTTATTTACCTTGCCAAATTTAATTACAAAAAACGAGAATCTGAGTACTTTTTTTTTCCAGGTTCATGAAACATTAGCTTATGTACTCTTAGCCTTAATCAGTCTTCATGTAGCAGCTGCCTTACACCATCATTTTATTTTAAAAGATAGGGTTCTCAAAAGAATGCTGCCTTTTAATTAAAAAGGCCGAAAGAAGACAAAAAAATATTTTTTTAGAGGTAGATCTCACCACTTTAAGAAAAGTAAGCTCTATGTAGATTTGGAACAAAAGCACACAGCAAGCTCAGCATATCAGTATGTAAGATTATGTGTAACTTTTCGTTTCAAATCGGCCAAAGATGGCCTTCTATACCTCCAGAATGAACAATTACGACCAAAAAGTAACTACGCGAGTAAGAATAATTTTATATATTGTGCAAATCTTCCATTGGCGGAGCTGATGGCATAAAAGGATTAGTTTTAGTTTGTTGACGGAAATGAGTATTATAAGAGGACGGTTGTAGAACTGGCTGAGGAACAACCATTGTTTTGCAATCAAATACTAAATCGCCAACCTCAACCCTGCCAATCAATCCATTACGTAATTGTCGCGACAATTGAAGACATTCCTGTACTTTTGCCCCCTCCCCAAACATGCGACTTAAAAATGAGGGGATTGGTTTTTCGCTCTCTAATAAGCTGGCTATTTCAGCACGTAACGCAACCAGCGCACATTTTACCTTAATGGGATCAAGCCCTGTATCTATTAAGTGCCGCTCCTCTTTTGCGGTTAACCCAAATCGCAGAGGATCAGTTGGATCCATGGCATCTTTATTAACTTGCTTATTGATGAAATTATAAAAAGTGCTCATTGCAAAACAGCCAAGACCACCACCCATAATAGCAAAGAGTACTGTACCAGTTACCACAATAGCAGCGGGATTAAGACCTGCCATTATTGCGAGTGAAATTAACACGGCTGAACCAAGAGAAAATGACATTACAGCAGCAGCCGCAGAAAAAACAGTAGAACTTGCCAACATTAATGCAGCTTTTAACCATCCTTCATTATAATAAAATCGTTCAACACTATTTAAAAATTCGCTAAACATGTAATACAAAGCGATTAGAGTTAACGTTGCTGCCCATGCCGCTAGAGCAATTAAAATTAATAACCCCATTAGCTCAGCTAAACTCTCATTACGATTCTTCTTATCTCGATGTCTATGTGGATCATCTTTTGATCCAGTGTAATCGCAGCCAGGATGGGTTGATGGATAATGATGGAAGTTGCTGGAGATCGCACGTAAAAGCATCCAATTATAAAAAATGGAGTCATTGCAGTTATAATTAGTGTAATTATTAATTACATAATCAGTTTTAGGACGAGGTTCTGGATGTATAGGAGAAAAAGTGTGTTTATCTATTTCCGACAACTTTCTATACAACGGTAGCGCATAAAAAATTGCATTAAAACTTGCATAGACTTTCTGTTTTTCTTCATACACCAGATGAGAAAGAGAACCATAATTCACAGCATATTGCACTGCAAGATACATTTTATTATAAGTTGCAAGAATATCATTGTTGTAATCTTTAATACATTCCTTATAATGAGTTAATAAATTACCATAAAGTAATTTTAAATTATGATCAGTAAACTTTGTGACTGTACTTTTCATAGCTACTCCTAATAATAAGTAAGTAGCACCAATTCCATTCAATTAAGCCTATAAACATTTTAATGCTAGGAGCGTGGGTTTTATGCTTCTTTTTGCTTGACGCTATCCCAACGTCAAGCAAACAAACTTAAATAAAACTGGTACTAATGCTTCACAATTTGAGCTTGATTAATCAAGTTTTTTTCATACAAGTCATAATCCATCATACCATAATTAGCCTCGATCTGTTCAACAAGACTATCTTGTTGCTCTTTATCTAAGGCGCTGAATTTTCCATCGTTAATGGACTTCAGACTAACCACAACGTAATCACCATTGGGTAAAACCACACCATTACTACTGCCTACTCGTAATAAATTAAAGGCTATATTATTGATGAAAGGATGTATTTTATCACCTTCCCTAGAGGCCTCTTTTACTGAGCTCCAGACTAATTGATTGGTACGAACAAGCTCGTTTTGTTGTGTATCATTAACAGCATTTATTAAATTTATACCAAGTTCCTTTGCTTTTTCTTCAGCAATCTGTTTAATCAAAATCGTATTAATTTGATCCTGCACTGCATCTAAAGATTGCTCTTTTTTAAGAATATGTTCATCAACGCGTATAACCACAACCGAATCATTATCAAGTTGTATCGGCTCACTGTTGTTACTGAGCTCAAGCACATCATGGCTAAACGCAGCATTAATCACCTGTGGATTTTTAGTAATTTTATCCACACCACCAGCACGTGAAAACAGTGGTGTTTTTTCAATGTTTAATTTCATTGTGTCTGCAACAAGATTGAGTGAATCAGGCGATTGGTAACTAAGGTCAGATAATAGTTCTAAAGCCTGAGAATATTGGGCCTGTGCCCTCTCTGCAAGTAATTGCTCTTTAATTGTTGTTTCTACTTTATCCAAAGCCTTTATTTGTACAGGTTTATAAGCAATTAATTTAAAAATTTCATAACCGTGTTTGGTTTTTTCAGGGACAGAAATTTCACCAGCCTTAGTTAAATTAACTAAAATTTTACTATACTCATTTTGTCCAGCAGTAATCCAAGAAAGCTTTCCTTTCTCTGCTACAGAAAGTTTATCATCCGATAGTGTAGTAACTAATGTGTCAAACTGATCCGGATCTTTTTTCAACACTGCATAAGCATCATTCGCTTTAGTCTGAATCTGATCCCACTCTTCTTTTGAAGCATTCTCAGGTACTGCAAATAAAATGTGAGCAACATGCCAACGAGCTGGAGTTAAATAATTGTTTATATTATCGTCATAAAATTGCCTAATTTCTATGGGGGAAATTTTAACATGTTTTTTAAAATCATTCATAGATAAAATAACGTAATTCAGACTAACTTGTTCTGGAGCTACAAACTGTTTTGCATGCAGTTTATAGTAATCGGCAACAGCTTCAGGTGAGACTTGAATGTCTTTTTTAAAACGTTCAGCAGGAATAATAACAAAATTATAATCTCTAGTTTGCATATCCAACTTTACAAATCGCTCAATTTCGTCTGGTAAAGCAAAAGAACTGCCGCTAAAAGCAAAACGTTGTTGATTTAACAACATGCCCTGCCTTACTTGTTTTTGAAAGGTTATCAGAGTGTATAGGGCCGCACTTAACGCCTGTTGATATTTTTCAGCTGAAAAATGCCCATCTTCCTGAAATTGTGGAATTTTAAGGATAGCTCCATTAGCTTCATTTAAATTTACTTCAAAACCATTTTTGCGTGCTGACTGAATCATAACTTCATTTGTTACCATTTGGTCTAAAACTTGATTTTGCAGGTTTTTCTCACTTTCAGCACTCATTGATGCATCATCTTGCATCCCACGAGCACGTCGGTAATTTGTTTCGAAGAATTGTTCAGTTAAAGACTCACCATTCACGGTAACTTTAGAATTTGTTGTATGATGCGATTGAAAGTAATAATCCACACCAAATAGTGTAAAAGTAATACCAATTAAGGCAACAACCAACCAAGCTACAACACCTTGTATTCGCTCATTTAACTTCTGCAACATGTCCCGACATCCATTTTGATATTAACGTAGTTTAATGCAGACTAATTGTAACCTAATCGGATAAAAATCCAAACAAAAAACTACAAGTATTAGATTTTGGCAAGGTACTCGTGCTTATTTGTTAAAGAGAGCGCGTTACTTAGCGACGCGCTAGCATGGTGGGTGCTGTAGGGATCGAACCTACGACCCTCGCCTTGTAAGGGCGATGCTCTCCCAGCTGAGCTAAGCACCCTAAAATCTTAAGCTTCCTGTA
>NZ_JBAQZB010000033.1:0-2024 GCF_049790535.1 Legionella sp. | reverse complement strand
GCCTTAGGCCGAACTTGCAAATACTCACCTGATTTAGCATCTAAAGTTTCTAGATTTCCAGTGCTTATTTGAAAGCTTAAGTAATCCCAATCAGCTGCTAATATAGTTTCTTGCGACTCATTAGGCGACCATAAAAATCCTTGGCCAATTCTTCGCTGTGAATAAAGAACATCAATATCTCCTTCAATTGGAATCCATAGAATTCGTCGAAGTTTGGCATAACATGATGATGAACTCCAGCTTTGCTGGTGAATGGTTAACAATGGAATGGAAGTAATAAAGGTTGATTCGGTAGGTTTCCCAGATTTAGCTATAGGCAATGTTTTTAATTCTATTCCTAGATATTGAAAATCGGGTAAAGACTTATTATAGGCGTTTGCTCCTAAAGCGAGCTCAATAGCCTGTCCAATCCATCCTTTTCGTTGAGTTGGCTTAGTTGGAATGGGTAAACCTAAACCTAAACTCAATTGTGCAAAACTAAGTCCTGCAATATTAGAGCAACGTTTAATGATCTCCATTTCGGTTTTCGGTGGAATATTCTGGAATAGAGTGTTCATTTTGCCCTTCCTTAAATTCAATAGAAATTGGCTCAATAGGAGGTCTTATATTGGCTGCTTTAAATTGATCAGTAATCGCAAACAATACTTTTGATCGTACTTCAACGCGGGAATATATTTGTACATTTATAAAATATCGTGCTTCAAATTCGATTAATGCTGCATCAATTTTCTTAAGAAACACTTGTGCTGGCGGATCGGCAACAATTTCTGGGGTAATTGCAAGTACATCAAAAATTAATTGCTGAATCATCACTGGATCATCATGTCTACTGACTTTAATAGGAATTACTGAACGAACAATATTGTCTTGATGAGTCCAATTTGTAAATGGTTTATTAAATGTTTCTGCATTGGGAATTAATACCTCCATATTATCCCAAGATAAAACACGCATACAACGAATACCAATATGTGCTACACGTCCTTCGTGCTCTCCAATGGTAACCAAATCTCCTTCACGTACCGGTCGTTCAATCAACAATACCAATCCACCAATAATGTTACTGGCAAAATCACGTAAACCAAAACCCATCCCCACTGCAAGACCACCAATAATCATTGACATGCCACTAAAATCAAAGCCGAGTACATATAGGGTTACAAAACCGCCAATTAATACGATTGCAAATTGACTAAATACAGAAAGACTATTACGTATGCCTGGATCTTTAATTTTTTTGAATAACCAACGATAGCAAAACTCACGTGTCCATTTTGCTGCCCAAACAAAAGTAGCAAGTAAGGTAATAAATGCTAAAGTACTGGTAATAGTAATATGAATTCCAGGTAAATTAACAATTGTATAATGTGCTAATTTTTCCAAATGGATAATGACCAATGAATGCGAGTTCCAACCAAATAATTTAAATAAAATAAGACTACTTAATAAAAGTAATGTAATTCGCAAAATTTGATCGATAGGTTTTAAAAAAATTTCTATCCATAACCATCCATTACGTAATGAAGAGATCATCCATTCTGAAAATAACTCTAATGCATCAAAAAGCAATCCTCGAGCAAGAATGTAGCCAACTAAAACAATTAATGCATTTGCTTGATATCGGCTCATAGTCCAGGCAAGATTAATAAAGCCAGATAAGCCAATAACTGCTGTAGAGAATACCGTAATTGGCACAAGAATAATTAATAAGGAAATCGCATTATGTACGTAGCGTTTTTTATTCTTTAACAATGGTGCTATAAGGTAACGAATTACATCCTTACTTTTCCATGCGACTAAGGAAACAGTTAATATAAATAACATAAATAAACGGTTAAATATATCCTGAAGAACTAAGGATAAAGGTAATAAATGCCCAATGGTCATTAAAGAAGTGGTCCATCCACCAAAGAGCAATAGCCATTTTAAGCGATAGTATAATTTGACATCCTTACCTGAAGAATCTGTAATACTCTCTAATAAAACCAGACGTGCAATTAGTATCGACGCTCTGAAAGTAAACC